>CALCCH010000556.1 GCA_937899855.1 uncultured Saprospirales bacterium
TCTCGGTGGTGCCGAAATGCTGGGTGGTCTGCTCGCCGGCGTAACCGTTTCGGGAGTATTAATGGCCATCTTCCAGTCCAACGCCGGTGGTGCTTGGGACAACGCCAAGAAGATGTTTGAAGAGGGGGTTGACATCGATGGTCAGATGTACTACAAGGGCTCGGAGCCGCACAAGGCCACGGTGGTGGGCGATACGGTGGGGGATCCCTTCAAGGATACTTCCGGCCCCTCGCTCAACATCCTGCTCAAATTGATGTCCGTCGTAGCGCTGGTGATTGCTCCTTTCCTCTAGGAACGGACCGATTCACGGATTCCTACTCGCCCCGGCCACTTCATAGTGGTCGGGGCGAGTGCATTTAGACGACGGGGAAATGGGCTTCGTCGGAATTCGCCGGATTGCCAAAACATTTATTCCTTATTATTGCGTTAAAATGTAGGTTTGGCAAGATTATCGCCGAACATTCAACGGAAAAAAAAGTATATTAGTAGGTATATATTTTCCGCAATTTACGTTTTTAATAGGTTAATCACCGTTTCTTCCCGATTTTGAAAAATCAATCATCATGAAATTTAAAGGTCCCGTATTTTTTTCCATAATGCTGGTCGGGCTACTGGTCAGTGCCTTTCATCCGCTCCAAACCGTTGACAATGCTCAGAAGGAAGCCATCCTCATGCAGTCGCTGTTGGAAGGGCTGAAGCAACTGCACTACCGCCCCCAGAAAATCGACGACAATTTCTCCCAAAAAGTATACGACCTCTACCTCGATCGCCTCGATCCGGCCCGCCGCTGGCTGACCCAAAAGGACGTCGACCAACTGCAGCCCTTTGCGCTCCAATTGGATGACGAAGCCGCCCAAGGCTCTTTCGAATTTTTTGACATTGCTCTCCAGCTCTACGAAGTGGGCTTTGAGAAATCCCGGCGTTACTATCAGGAAATTCTCGACCAACCCTTCGACTTCACCAAGCAAGAAACCATCAACCTGGACATGGAGGAACGTCCCTTCGCCAAAGATGATGCGGAACTCAAGGAGTACTGGCGCAAGTCCCTCAAGTACGACGTCCTTTCTCGCGTATACAACGCAATGAAGGACCAGGAGGAGCAAAAGGATCAGGAGAGCCAGGAGGAGGGAGAAGGCAAAAAGACTTTTGCGGAGTTGGAGGCGGAAGCCCGCAAGGAAGTACTCAAAAACTTCAACGATTGGTACGAACGCATCGCCAAGGAACGGCGCGCGGATCACCTCAGCGATTACCTCAACGCCATCACCAGCACCTACGATCCTCACACCAACTATTTTTTGCCCAAGGACAAGGAAAACTTTGACATCAGCATGTCGGGTACCCTGGAGGGGATCGGCGCGCGTTTGCAGACCGAAGGGCAGTACACCAAGGTATCGAGTATCGTACCCGGTGGACCGGCCTGGAAGGGCAAAGATTTGGAAGTGGACGATAAGATTTTTATGGTGGCACAGGGCGACGAAGAACCCGTCGACGTCACCGGTTTCCGCATCGACGATGTGGTCAAGCTGATTCGTGGTAAGAAAGGAACGGAAGTAAAGCTGACGGTTAAGAAACTCGACGGCGATACCGAAATCATCACCATTACCCGCGACGTCGTACTGCTCGACGAAGGCTACGCCAAGTCGGCCCTGCTCGACCTGCCCAGCGTCGCCAAAAACGTGGGCTACATTCGCCTGCCCCGCTTCTACGCCGACTTCAACCGGCGGGGAGGACGCAGCTGCGCTACCGACGTGGCCCGCGAGATTCAAAAGCTCAAGGAAAATGGGGTGGAAGAAATCATCCTCGACCTGCGCAACAACGGCGGGGGTTCGCTTCGCGATGTGGTGCGGATGTCGGGGCTCTTTATCGAAGAAGGTCCCATCGTCCAGGTAAAGGCCCGCGGTATGGATCCCGATATTCTCCGCGACACCGATCCCCGGGTTCAGTTCGACGGCAAGTTGATGGTACTGGTCAACTCCTACAGCGCCTCCGCTTCGGAGATTTTGGCCGCTGCCCTTCAGGATTACGATCGCGCCCTGATCGTGGGAACGGGCAAGTCGACCTTTGGAAAAGGAACGGTACAGCGCTTTTTTGACCTCGATAATGCCCTCCGTGGCAACAGTGACATCAAGCCGCTCGGCGAGGGCAAGCTGACGATCCAAAAATTCTACCGCGTCGACGGAGGGTCGACCCAATTGCGCGGGGTGACACCGGACATCGTATTGCCCGATCGCTTCTTCGAATTGGAAACGGGCGAACAGGAGGCGGAATACGCCATGCCCTGGACCGAGATTGCGCCGGTCCGTTACGGACAGGACGTCTACCGCGTCAAGAACCGCAAAGAACTGGCGGCCAAGAGCGCCGAACGCGTCGAGGGGAACGAGACCTTCCAACTCGTGGCCGAAGATGCCAAGCGCCTCAAGTCGCAGCGCGACGATACCATTTTCTCACTCGACTACGACGGCTACAAGGGCCAGCGCCAACAGCGTCAGGCCGAAGCCGACCAATACAAGGACTTGATGACTGATATCGAAGCCCTGCGCATCCAAAACCTCCCCGAGGACCTGGAAAGCATCAACTCCGATGAGTCGAAGGTGGCGCGCAACGACGAGTGGATCAAAAACCTCAAAAAGGATGTCTACCTCGAAGAGGCCCTGTACATTCTGGCCGATATGAAGTAAAGACTTTCGGCTACGGGGCAAAAAGGGCTTTCCAATCACGCGGAAGGCCCTTTTTGTTTAACTTTGTAATCTCCAAAATCAAGCGGAACGACTCGTGAATTACCTGACGCTCGAAAATGTTAGTAAAACCTACGGCGATAAGACCCTCTTCCATCGCTTGAACCTCCACATCAGCCGGGGAGAAAAACTGGCCCTGGTGGCGCGCAACGGTACGGGAAAAACTACCTTGCTGCGCGTACTGGCCGGAGAAGAGGCTCCCGAAGGAGAGGGGAGCAAGATCTTACTTGCGCGGGGCATCAAGATAGGATACTTGCGGCAAGAACCCAGCTTCGACCTGAGCCATACCGCCCTCGAAGCCGTTCTCGACGTGGACAATGACCTCGTACGGGCCACCCGCGATTACGAACGCGCCCTACTCCGCCCCGAGGATGGCGAGGCCCTCCAAAAGGCCCTCGAACGCATGGACGACCTCAAGGCCTGGGACGTCGAGGCGCGGGTCAAGGAAATCCTATCCCGCCTCAACGTCGGCCACCTCGACCAGCGCGTATCCGAACTATCGGGTGGCCAGCTCAAACGACTCGCCCTGGCCCGCATTCTGATCGAGGAACCCGATTTTCTCATTCTCGACGAACCCACCAACCACCTCGACCTCGATATGATTGAGTGGCTGGAGAAATACCTCCAACGCGCCACCTTGACGCTTTTTATGGTGACGCACGACCGCTACTTCCTCGAAAGGGTCTGCGACCACATCGTCGAGCTGGATGGGCACCAGCTTTTCCGCTACCGGGGCAGCTATTCTGATTTCCTGGAGAAAAAGGCGGCGCGGGAGGCCAATGAAGCAGTCGTTTTGGAAAAAGACAAAAAGCTGTTCAAACGCGAGCTGGAATGGATGCGCCGGATGCCCCAGGCCCGGACCACCAAGGCCAAGTCGCGGATCGATACCTTCTACGAAATCAAGGAACGGGCCTCCAAGCGGCGGGCCGAGGACAAGGTTCAGGTCAACATTAAATCGACGCGTCTGGGGAGCAAGATTTTGGAGGCCCACCACGTCCACAAAAGCTATGGCGACCTCAAGATCATCGACGATTTCTTTTACAAGTTCAAAAAGCGCGAGCGGGTCGGCATCGTCGGGCCCAATGGGGTGGGGAAGACCACCTTCCTCAAGATTCTGACCAAGGCGATGCGCCCCGACTCTGGCAAGGTCATCGTAGGAGATACCGTCGTCTTTGGCTACTATACTCAGTCGGGGCTTCAACTGGAGGAAGACAAGCGCGTCATTGACGTCATTCGCGATATTGCGGAATACATTCCCCTGGAAAAGGGGCAAAAGATTTCGGCTAGCCAGATGCTCGAACGTTTCCTGTTCGAACCCAAGCACCAGCAAGTCTACGCCTCCCAACTGAGCGGTGGCGAACGCCGCCGCCTGCACCTGTTGACCATTCTGATGGCCAACCCCAATTTTTTGATCCTCGATGAGCCCACCAATGATCTGGACATCATTACGCTCAATGTCTTGGAGGAGTTTTTGATGGATTTTCCGGGATGCCTGATGATCGTTTCGCACGATCGCTATTTCATGGACAAGATTGTGGATCACCTCTTTATCTTTGAGGGAGAGGGTAAAATCCGCGACTACAATGGCAATTACACCGTATACCGGGAGCTGGTCAAGGAACGCGAGCTACAGGAACGGCGGCAGGATCGCGACTTGCGCAAACGCGAAGAAAAGGCAGCGGCGGCCCTCCATGCCAAGGCTCCCGCACCGGGGATGAGTCATGAACAACGCAAGGAGTTCAAGCGTTTAGAAAAAACCATTGAAAAGTTAGAAACGCAAAAACAGGCTCTGATCGAACGCTTTAACGATTCGAGTTTGACGCCCCAGGACATCGAAACCATGTCGATCGAATTGGGGGAGCTCAACCAAACGCTCGAAGAAAAGGAAATGCGTTGGCTGGAGTTGGCGGAACTGGCGGAATAGTGCCGACCGGGGGCGCCCAGCGGGAACTGGCTTTGTTAACTTTATTCTTTATCTTTGTATTATGGAAGGCAAAAAGGAAACAACCATTGATGAGACGTTGGTAGAAAAGCTGACGCGGATTGCATTTATTCTCAAAACCGTCGCCCACCCCATGCGTCTGGGAATCATCCACCTGCTAGAGCAGCACCCCCGCTTATCGGTTAGTGAAATCTGTGAAAAATTGGGTTCCGAACAATCTTTGACCTCCCATCACCTGCAAAACATGCGTCTCAAGGGCATTCTCAGTGTCAAGCGCCAGGGTCGCAGTATGATGTACTCTCTCAAGGAACGCGATGTGTCACTCATCATCGAGTGTCTGGAGAATTGCAATTGCAACATGTAAAAAAGCGCCCCGAATTCCTTCGGGGCTTTTTTGTGGGATAAGCTGGGCGCAAATCCGACATTTCGTAAGCGGAGCGTAAAGTCGGGAAGAATTGTCGTTGAGCGGACGATGCTAGGGTGATTCCGGTCACGGAAAAGGTGCAACAAATCCCCTAAATTAAGGTTAGCAATAAAAAAGGAATCATGGGGCATTACATCGAGGTTTTCTGGAATGGATATCGGGGCTACGCCGCTTACCTGTGGCACGAAATCAGTCACCCGGGTTGGCACAACTACTTTTACTGGTTGCTGCTGGTTTCCCTCTTTTTCTTCCTCGTCGAGGTGGCGCGCCCCTGGCGAGCGGCACAGCCGATTTTTCGCAAAGACTTTTGGCTGGATCTCTTCTACATGTTTTTCAATTTCTTCCTCTTTTCCCTCCTCATCTACAATGCCGCTTCCGACGTGATCGTCCAGGCCTTTAACGACGGCATCCGCGGTCTCAGCGGCTTTGACCTACAGGCGGCCAATCCCCTGCGCCACTTTCCGCTCTGGGCCGTGCTGCTCATCGGCTTTGTCGTTCGCGACTTTGTACAGTGGTGGATTCACCGCCTGCTCCACCGCGTCCCTTATCTGAGGGAAATTCACAAGGTACACCACTCGGTGGCGCAGAAGGTCTTTCCCGCTCACCAGCGTTACCACTGGATGGAAAATGTGGTATACCGGAGCCTGGAATATCTGCCGCTGGCCCTCTTGGGCATCGGGTTGTACGATTTTTTCATCATCCACATCTTTACCCTGGCCGTGGGGCATTACAACCATTCCAACATCAGCGTACCGGGTTGGGTGACGGGAGGAGTGTTGGGCAGTCTGGTCGGCTTGGTCATCGCCACGGGGGGCTTTGAGGTACAGCTTCTGGAGAATCCGCCCTGGTGGCAACAGTTGGTGGTGGTATTGGGAGCGATGGGGCTGGGAGGGCTCGTGTTGGGGCCTTTGATGAAGCGCTTGTTCAACAGTCCCGAGATGCACATTTGGCACCACGCGCACGACTTCCCGGATACGCACCAGTACGGGGTCAATTTTGGCTTGAGTCTGGCGGTTTGGGACTACCTGTTCGGCACGGCTTACGTGCCGCACGAGGGGCGGGACATTCGCTTGGGTTTTCCGGGGGTAGAGGACTTCCCGGAGGACTTCGTGGGGCAGAGCCTCCACGGTTGGCGAAAATAAAGGCCATAAAAAAGCCCCGAATTCCTTCGGGGCTTCCATTTACTCGGTAAGCTTCTTGATCTCTTCTTCCAATTCGTATTCATCTCCCGGATTGTAACCACTGTGGGTATACACGATCTTGCCATTCTGGTCGAGCAAGAAGGTCATGGGGACGGTTTGGAAATTGAGGGCGCGTTTGAGGTCTTCGTTGACGTCGGAGAGTACGGTGTATTCCCAGCCCTTGGTCTGCACCATGGGGCGGACTTTGGGCAGGGCCCGGGCATTGTCGATGGTGATGGCGAGCAATTCAAGATCGTAATCCTCCTGCCAATCTTCGTAGACTTCGGCGATGGCGTCGAGTTCTCGCTTACAGGGGGAGCACCAGGTGGCCCAGAAACTGAGTACGGTGATCTTGCCATCTTTGGCGTAGTCGAGAATATTGACGGTTTGGCCGTCGAGTTTTTTGATATTTATGTCGGGTAGGCTGTTCTGAGCGGAGGCGGAAAAGCCGAGGAGCAAGGCGCACGCGATTGCGGATAGCTGGAAGAATTTCATCTTGTTGGTGGAATTTTAATGGATTTACTTATAAACTGACATTTGAGCACTTTTGTCCCGATGGGATTTTCCAGTGCGCCAAAAAGAATCTAATTTTAAGGAGTTTCCTCCAAATTATGGAAAATATGGTGCGAAAACCTACCATTCGTTTGGTTTAACTTATCTTTAACTGCACCGAACAAAGCGATTCGATCAACAAAATTAAACGATTTTTCAAATGAAACCATTGACAATACCCGTTCTCCTCCTGCTGCTGGTCAGTTGCTGGCAAAGTGGTTGGACACAGGGGGGGAACAACGGCCGCTTCTCCGGGAGCCTGGAGGCCAATGGCAACTTTTTCCAAGCGGATGAAGTCATTGGTACGCCCAGTACGCCCCAGTACGACTACCAGTTGTACGGAGCGGATGCTTGGATGCAACTCAACTATAGCAATTGGGGCTTCGATTTGGGCCTGCGTTTCGATCTGTTCAACAATTCCATTCTGCTCAATCCCACTGATTCCTACACCGCGCAGGGAATTGGGCGTTGGTACATCAGCAAAAAAATTCACAAACTCGATATTTCGGTGGGCTACTTGTACGATCAAATCGGCAGTGGCATCATCTTTCGCGCCTTCGAACAACGCCCCCTGCTGATCGACAATGCCCTGTACGGGCTGCGGGCGGGTTACGAGTTGAACGAGAATTGGAAGGTCAAGGTGTTTACTGGGAAGCAAAAACAGCAGTTTGATACCTACGCCTCGATCATCAAGGGGGGGACTATCGACGGATTTATCCTAGGCGATAGTGCCAAATGGTCGTAGGCCCCCGGCTATGGGGTTACCAACCGCACCCTCGACGATGCCAGTATGGACATCGTCGTTGGAGAGCTGGCCAATTACGTGACCTCCGACAGCCTCACCCCCCGCTACAACACCTACGCCTTCAGCCTCTACAATACCCTCAGCGCGGGCCCCTTTAGCTGGTACGTCGAAGGCGCCTACAAAACGGAGGATACCTTCCTCGATCCCTTCGCCGAACGGACCCTCCTCAACGGCGACCGCATCCTGGGCAAGCTGGTGTCCCGATCGGGGATGGTCTTTTATTCTACCCTGGGCTTCGCCGTCAAAGGCATCGGAGGTACGCTCGAATACAAGCGAACCGAGAATTTTACCTACCGCACCAATCCCTTCGTCGAACTCAACCGGGGGCAGGTCAATTTTCTACCCCCAATGACCCGGGTCAACACCTGCCGCCACGCCGCCCGCTACAATCCCGGCACCCAGGAATTGGGCGAGCCGGCCC
>CALCCH010000557.1 GCA_937899855.1 uncultured Saprospirales bacterium
GGGCCTGGGCAAACAAACCGCCCAATTGCTGCGCCAGGAACGGTCCCTGATCGAATGTCTCCAAG
This sequence comes from uncultured Saprospirales bacterium, assembly GCA_937899855.1. Classification (GTDB taxonomy): domain Bacteria; phylum Bacteroidota; class Bacteroidia; order Chitinophagales; family Saprospiraceae; genus CALLVY01. The sequence goes on from CALCCH010000557.1 coordinate 66, forward strand.
CGGCTTTTACCTACGAGCCGGAGGCGATTACGGCACTCGAACAGCGCGCCCGGCGCTTGCTGGAGCGCGAAAGTAGCGTCGGTGCGACCTTGTTTTTGAGTATGAACCCCCGCAACCCCATCGTCGATCAACTGGCGCAATTGACCACTGGGGAGGAGCGGCTGACCTGTTTCAACTGGTCCTCTGCTGCCCCCGCTGCCTTTGGCGAATTGCTCGCCGCCCTCCACCGGACGGGACAAACCCTCGATTGGTCGGCCGCCTTCGACTACCTGCCGGCGCGGCGGATGGAGCTGCCCACCAGTAGTTTTGCCCCCACCCGCTGTTGGATTCGCGAAACGCCCAGCGACTTTAGCGAAACGGAATCCAGCTCCGATACAGAAGCCCTGGAAGCCGACTGGACGGCCCTGCAAATCGGTCTGGCTACCATCTGGAAAAGGGTACTTGAGCTCGAAACGCTCCAGCTGCAGGACGACTTTTTCGAACTCGGTGGGGATTCGCTCCAAGCGACCAAGGTCATCCAAAGCCTCAACCACGACTACGGCCTCCAACTGGACTTTGAAGATATTTTTGACTTTCCCACTTTGGAAGGCTTGGCTCAGTACATCCACGAAAATCTCAGCAACGTCCAGCGTTTGATGATTGCTTGGAAGGAAGTACTCAAGGTGGATCAAATTGGTCTGGATGAAGATTTCTTTAGCATCGGTGGCCACTCCCTACTCGCCAATCAAATTCTCAATCGGATCGATTACTACTTTGGCTTGCGGCTCGACTTTGAAGATTTTTTCAAACACCCGACCATTCGGGGAATGGCGGATTACTTGGACCACCGCCAAAAGGTGAGCCGGACCATTCCGGTACTGCCCCCCAGCGAGCACTACGCCCTGTCTCCCAATCAAAAACGGCTCTGGGCCGTTTGCCAGTCCGAGGAAAGCGCCGCCGCTTACAACGAACTCAACTGCTATTTGCTGGAAGGTGAGGTCCGTCCCGATTTGTTGGAAAGGGCCCTCGCCGCCGTCATCGAACGGCACGAAAGTTTGCGTACCGTCTTCGTCGAGCACGAAGGGGAGACGCGTCAAAAGATCCTTCCTCCCCGCGAGCTAAACTTCCAAATCGACTACCGCGACCTGAGTCAAACCCCCGAGGCCCGTTCCGTGGCGGATGCCGAATTGGTGCGCTTCCGCCAGTTGCCCTTTAATTTTCAAGATGGGCCCCTGTGTAAGGCCCTCCTCTGTCGACTGGAAAAGGGACGCTACCTGCTGGGACTCAACATCCATCACATCGTTTTTGACGACTGGTCCTTCGAAATCATGTCCCACGAGATGGCCATCCACTACCGGGCCCTGCTCAAAGGACAGGGCAGCCCCCTCCGTCCACTGGAGTTCCAGTACAAGGAGATGGCGGCCTGGATGAATACCGAGTTGAGTGGGGAACGCCTGCTGGCGCAGGAAAAATTTTGGTTAGACAAATTGGCCGCGCCCCTGCCCGTCTTGGAATTGCCCACTGATTTCCCACGCCCCGCGCTAAAAACCTTTAAGGGAGCCAAGGAGCGGTATACCATCGGGGCGGAACTAATCGACGCGATTCGTCGGGTCAGCCAGCGCGAAGGCGTCAGTGTATTTATGACCCTTACCACCGCCCTGCTGGTTCAACTGCACCGCTACAGCGGCCAGAAGGAGCTGATCTTGGGCTTGCCCGTAGCGGGTCGCGGATTACTGGAACTCGAAAACCAAGTGGGTTTTTACACCAATACCGTCAGCCTACTCACCCGTTGGGAGGAGGACCTGCGCTTGAGCGATTTCCTACAACTGGTCAAAGAAAATATGTTGGACGTGTACCGTCACCAACTTTACCCACTGGATGCCCTGGTGGAACAACTCGACCGACGGGTCGATCAGAGTCGGGGGGCATTGTTCGATTTGCTGGTGGTCTACAAAAAAGTGACGGAAGGCGGGGAGCCTTTGGACTTGCCCTTCTCCATTCAAATTGAAGAGGCCAAGCAGCTGCACAGTGGTTTTGACTTGGAGTTCAGCTGGATTGAACTACCCGACGGCTTGGAAGTAAGCATCATTTATAATCCCGACTTGTACCGCCAGACGACGATTGATCGCTATTTTACCCATTTCCGCAATCTCCTTCAGCACTTCACGACTGACTTAGAGGTACGTTTGAATACGCTCGATTATCTGGGGGCAGCGGAACGCGCGCAGTTGCGAGCCCCGGCGCCCTCCCAGTCCCCCTCCCCAACGGATCGGGCTTTCCACGGACTGATGGAACGGGCGGCGCAGAGCCCGCAAGCCTTGGCCATCGCCTACGGTCGGCAGCGCTACACCTACGCCGAACTCTGGGAAAACGTCCAGTTGCGAATGGCCGAACTCCACGCACGGGAGGCGAGTCCCCAGCAAAAACTAGCGCTGTACTTCACCGATCGCTACGAGGCCATCAGCACCCTTTGGGCGGCCCTCTACCTGGGGCACGATTGCCTGTTGCTGCCCAACGACTGGCCCAGCCCCTACGTCCAAGCCTTCCTTCAAGAATTGAACCCCACGGCCCTCCTCAGCGACACGGCCGCTCCGGTAGCGGACGCCAGTACCCTGGCCTATTCCCACTACCGCATCGGCAGCCAGTCTGCGGACGAAGCGACGCTCCCAACTCCGGCTTCCACGCCCGGTAGACTCCTGCTTTGGGAAAGCGAGACCGCGGAAGGTCCCCAAGTTCACCCCTTGTCCGGGACCCGCTTGCTCGCCCAACTCGATTGGCTGGAAGAACACCTGGTTTTTGATGCCCACACGGTGCTGCTACAAACGACTAGCCCAAGCAGCCCCCTCGGTCTGCTCGAAATCTTGGCGACCCTCCGGCGGGGTGGGACCCTGGTACTCAGCGATCAGGACCAGCCCGCGGAATTGCTCGAATTGATCAACACGCGGGGGGTGACCCACTGGTGTTTTGACCCCCAAGCCTTGGAAGCCATCCTGACCCTAGGCGAAACGCCTTCCGAATCCCTCTGGAGTTTGCGTCAAGCCTACACCTATCTGGTGGAGGGAGCTGAGGAAACCCGTAAAAAACTGGCCCGTACGGCGAGCCCGCAACAGTGGCAATGCTATGGTCATCCCGCGCTGGCCCCACTGGTGGCGGCCGGACCGTGGACGCCCGAATCGGAATCGCTGTTTTGTGCGCCCGTCCTGCCCGGATTGGCAGTGGAACTGCGCGATGCGGCGGGGCAATTGCTTCCGCTAGGTACTTGGGGCGATTTGTACCAAGCTACGGCACCCGCTCGGACGCGGGGTGATCGTTTGCGGTGGACGGAAGTGGGGCAACTGGAGTGGTGGGGGAGTCAAGTTGCTTGGTCCCTCCGGGGCGGACAGCGCTTGGCGGAGGAAGCCTGGGCCACGCGACTACTGGGGGAGCGAAAAGATATTTTACTCGCCCTGCGAACGATCGCGGGGGAGATGCGCGCCTACCTTGCTCCGCCCGTGGTGGGGCAAGCCCTCCCCGAGCGACTAGTTGAGGATTTGCAAAGGTAGTTGCGGGCGCGCTACCCGAAAGCCTGGCTACCCGTCTGCATTCACCAACTCGATCACTTGCCCCAAACGGAAACGGGGCGGGTCGACTGGACGGCGATCGATCGTTGGGAGCGGGAGCGGGAACTGGCGGCCAACTACACCGAGCCGCGGGGCGAATTGGAAGTAAAAATCCACCAAATTTGGTCGACCGTACTACACGTTGACCGCATTGGCGTTTACGATAACTTTTTTGAAATCGGAGGCAATTCGCTCCTTTCGCTGCGGATCACCTCCATGATTTACCGCGACCTGGCCCTCAAACTTTCCATGACCGATGTTTTTGAACATCCTACCATTCGCCAGTTGGCCCAACGGGTAGGCGACCGCCGGGTGGAGCCCGTAGCGGCGATCCCCGTGGCGCCATCCGCGGATCAGTACGTCCTGTCGCGGGCCCAGCGCAGGATGTGGATTCTGTCGCATCTGGGCGAGGGAACGGCGACTTATAACATGTACAAGACCTGTCGGGTACGAGGGCCAGTGGACCGCCAGCGATTGGAAGAAGCTTTCCGGGCACTGATCCGGCGTCAGGAGAGTTTGCGGACGGCGATTGTGGTGGTGGATGGCGAGGCCTTTAGTCGGATTCGTCCGGCGGCGGAACTGCCTTTTAAATTGCGCTATCGGGATTATACGGACGCCGAGATACCCCTAGAGAAGGCCAAGGCGGAGGCACAGCGGATGGCGGTCCGGCCTTTCCAACTGGATCAGTTGCCTTTGTTTCGGGTAAAATTGATGCGGGTAGCGGCGGAAGACTACGTCTTTGTATTGGTCATCCATCACATCATCGCGGATGGTTGGTCGGTAGACATCCTGGTCTACGAACTCTTCGTTCTCTACGGCTCGGCACTGGGGGCGCAGGTCGCTCCGCTACCGGAATTGGCGATCCAATACAAGGATTACGCCACCTGGGAGCACGGGCAGTTGGCGCGCTCGGCCTTTGCGCGTCAGGCGCAGTTTTGGAAAAAAGAAATGGCGAGCCCCCTGCCCGTACTCGAATTGCCCACCGATTTTTCCCGCCCCGAGGTCCAAACCAACCGTGGCAGCAGCACGTCCTTTTTCCTAGGCACCGAGCTGTCCGACGCGCTGGCCACCCTGGCGAATCGCCTCCAGGCAACGCCCTTTATGGGAATGATGGCCGGTTTGTTGGCCCTTTTCCACCGCTACAGCGGGCAAACGGATATCATCCTCGGTACGCCGGTATCGGGTCGCGAACATCCCGACTTGGAACACCAGATTGGGTTATTCGTCAACACCATCCCGCTGCGACAGCACGTTCAGGGGCACTGGAACTTTGGCCAGTTGTTGCGGCAGGTCAAAAAGCGCAGCCTCCGGGCCTTTGCGCATCAGGACTATCCCTTTGATCAGATCGTCGACCAATTGGAACTTACCAAGGACACCAGTCGCTCCCCGCTCTTCGACGTACTCGTGGTTTGGGACGACATTGACCTACAGACCGAAGTGGGAGCGGCGCAGGATGCCGTTTTGGTAGAAGACTTTCCCATCGGTAATGTCCTGGCCAAGTTCGATCTGACCTTTCACATTTCCCAGACCGATCGGGGCCTGGCCATCGGCCTGAGCTACAACAGCGATCTGTTCTTACCCGAACGCATCGAACGAATGCTCGTCCACCTGCGTGAATTGATGACGGGGCTGCTACGGGATCCCCAATTGTCGATCGCCGAGGCCAAGTGGGAAAGCCCGGACGAGGCCGCGCGCGAAGCTTACTTTGCGGAACTCTCTCCCGAAGCCCGCGATTTTTACCAGCGGGTCAACGCTACCGAAAAGGCTTTTCCCGATCAGGAACCTTTTACTGCCCTGTTTGAAAAAATGGTCCACGCCCATCCCCAACGCATTGCGGTGGAGCAAAACGGAAGAGCGTGGACCTACGAGGCACTGGCCCGGGCTTCCCACCAGCTCGGGGCCCACTTACTGGAACGAGGCGTGCAAAAAGAAGACCTGGTGGCCGTTTTTTGCGACCGCTCAATCGAGACGCTGACCGCCCTGCTGGCCCTCTTCAAAATCGGTGCGATTTACATCCCCTTTACCACCGACCTGCCCGAAGAACGCCTCCGTCAACTCATCGAAGACAATGGAATCAAATGCCTACTCACCACCAACGATACCCTGGTTCGCCGTCCCGAATTGGAAGACGCCAAGGCGGACTTCCTCGGCCTGATTCCTACGCTCCGCATCGACCAACTCCTTACCGCGCCGCTGGCGAATACCAGCCCGCGTCCCTGGCCCTTTATAGCTAGTGATGATCTGGCCTACCTGATTTTTACCTCTGGCTCGACGGGCAAACCCAAGGGCGCCATGGTCGAACACGTCGGCATGATCAACCACATGTACGCCATGATTGAGGACATGGAGATCGACGAAAATTCCGTGGTGGTGCAAAATGCCTCGCAAAGCTTTGACATCTCGGTCTGGCAATTTTTGATTGCCCTCGCGGTGGGGGGGCGCACCCTGATTTACGATTCGCCCATTATCAAGGACCCATTGCTCTTTATCGAAAAAATCAATGCGGACCAACCCACCATTCTGGAGTTGGTACCTTCTTACCTAGCGGTCCTTCAAGATTATCAAGACGATTGGGCACCACTCAGCTTGCGTTACCTGGCCATGACAGGGGAGGCCCTGAAGTACAACCTGGTTCAGCGCTGGTTTGAGGAAAACCCGGACATTCCCCTGGTCAATTATTACGGACCCACCGAGGTATCGGACGACATTACCAGCTTGGTCATCGACCGTTGTCCGGAGGACGGCCCCATCAGCATCGGCAAGCCGATTCAAAACATGCGGATTTACATCGTGGACGAGGCGGGCCAGCTCCGTCCACCCGGGGTGAAAGGAGAAATCTATACCTCGGGGATTGGGGTGGGGCGGGGTTACCTCAACAACCCGGAGAAAACCAAAGCCGCTTTTGGCTGGGATGTTTACCGGACGGAGCCGGGCGTCAAGCTCTACCGCACCGGTGACATTGGCGCTTATCGCTGGGATGGCAACATCGAATTTTGGGGCCGGAAGGACCATCAGGTCAAGGTCAGTGGGCACCGGATTGAATTGGGAGAGATCGAGCACGCGATGATTAAAATTGCGGGCGTCAAGGAAGCGGTGGTGAGCGTAGCCGAGCGGGGAGAGAGCAGTTTTCTCTGCGCGTATTTTCAACGAGAAGACCCGGAAGGAAACCTGGGGGCGGACCAACTCCGCAAGGCCTTGCAAGATCTGCTGCCCCAGTACATGGTGCCGAGTTATTTTATCGAGGTGGAGCGTTTTCCCCTCACCCCCCACGGCAAGATCGACCGCAAAGCGCTGCCTGCGCCCGACCTTGGTGCCGCTAGCGAACGAGTACGTACCGAGGAGGCCCGTCCTCCCGAATTGGAGGCGCCCAAAGCGTCCCGGTCAAAACTGGAAATATTACTGAATGGTATGGAACACGTGCTGCAGCAAAAGGCGATTGCTGCCGAGCAAAATTTCTTTGCCCTCGGTGGAGACTCCATCCTCGCCATCCAACTCGTCGCACAGCTCAACCGCGAAGGTTACAAGTTGCGGGTGATGGATGTGTTCAATACGCCCGTACTCGCCCAGATGGCTCCCTTACTCGAAGCCGTCAAGCAAAAAGCGGAGCAGGGGACGATCGAAGGCCCCGTTCCACTTTCCCCCATCCAACACCAGTTTTTTCAAAGCGATCGCCGCCAGCTGCACCACTACAACCAGGCCCTTACCATCCAAAGCACCACCGCTTTTGAGGTCGATGCCCTACAGGCTGCCTTTGATCAGTTGCTGCTTCATCACGATGCCCTGCGGCTCTCCTTCCAGTGCGATGCGGCGGGCCAGTGGCAACAGTACAATCAAGGCGCCGAGTCCCGGAGCAAATTGGTCCTCTATGACCTGCGACCGAGTAGCGATACTGTGGCCAAGCGCCTGGCCATCTGCGAAAACTTACAACGGAGTTTTACTCTCCACGAGGGGCCCCTGGTTAAGGCTGCCCTCTTCCGCGAGCAAACGGCCGATCGGCTGCTCCTCATTTTCCATCACCTACTGATCGATGGCATTTCCTGGCGGAGCGTGCTCGATGACTTTGAAGCCTTGTACCGCCAAGCGCTGGCGGGTGATTCGCTGCGGCTGCCCCAGAAGACGGACAGCTTTCAGCTCTGGTGCCGAGGCCTCGTAGAATACGCCCAAGCACCGGTGTTTGAAGACGAAATCGAATACTGGCAAGAATTGGTGGGGACCACCGTTCCCGCTTTGCCACTGCGGCGGCGGGAAGACCAGCGGGGTTCGGAACAAATCAGCTTCCGGCTCGATGCGGAGCGGAGTCAGCAGCTGACCGGCGCGGCACACCGGGCCTACGGCACCGAGGTCAACGAAATCCTACTGGCCGCCCTAACGGAGGCTTTTGCCGAGTCGATGGGCGTGGACAAGGTTTGGATCATGATGGAAGGGCACGGTCGCGAAGAGATCATTCCCGATTTGCAGTGCTTCCGTACGGTGGGTTGGTTTACCAGCGAATATCCGGTGCTCTTGGAAAACGTCGCGTCTTCGGAGGAGGCGGCTGCGACCCTGATCCGCACCAAGGACTTTCTGCGCCAATTGCCCCGCAAGGGGATTGGCTACGGCATCGCGCGCTATTTGCGCCCCGAGCTGTGGGAAGGGGAGGTAGCCCAATTCCATCCCTCCGTCATTTTCAATTTCCTGGGCCAGTTTGGCGAGGCCGAAGCGGCTACCGGCGAGTGGCAAATTTTCAACGAGGCGGGGGGCGCCATTTCCGACCCCGAAGATGGTTTGGATCACCCCCTCCAGTTGGCCGGTATGATTAGCGACGGCCAACTCTTACTCACCATCGAATACGATCGCCAGTGTTTTGCTCCCGAACAGATTCGAGCTTTGAGCCAGGCCTACCAAGTAGCCCTGGAGCGTCTGATCGACCACTGTGTGGGGGTAGAAGACACCGTCAAGACCATCAGCGATTTTGGTTACCGCGAACTGGCGATGGAAGATTTAGAAGACTTGTTTGATTAAGTACCAGCTTATGCTACATAAAAAGAACATTCAAGACATTTACGAGTTGTCGCCCCTGCAAAAGGGCATGTATTTCCACGCCCTAGTGGAAGCTGAGGCCGATCCCTATTTCAGCCAAACGACCTACCGTGTGACGGGTCCCCTGGATACTGCGCTATTGGAACGGAGCCTACAATTGCTCGTCCAACGCCACGACGTTTTGCGGACGGTTTTTAACCATAAAAAAGCCGACGAAATCATCCAGATCGTATTGCGCGAGCGTTCCGCTGCTTTCCAGTTGCTGGACCTTCGAGGGCTAGGGGCGGAAGCCCAGGAGCAGTTTATTGCCAACTTTCAGGAAGAAGACCGCCGCCGGGGTTTTCAATTGCATCAGGACAATTTGCTCCGTGTGACTTTGATTCAAACGGCGGAGCGGGGCTTTACCTTTGTGTGGAGTGCTCACCACATCATCATTGATGGTTGGTGCCAGAGCTTACTCATCGGCGAGTTTCAGGAAATTTATTTGAGCTTGCTCCGGGGCGAATGTCCCGACCTTCCTCCCGCCGGACAGTACCGCGCCTACATCGAATGGCTCGGCCGGCAGGACGCCGCCGCTGCCCAGACCTTTTGGAAGCATTACCTGGCCGATTACGAAGGGCAGCACCGCTTGTTTGCCGAATCGCCGGCACCCCAACGGGCCTACGAGAACTGCGAAATTAGCCTGGACCTGCCCGAGGCCTTATGCGACCGCATCCGCACCATCGGTAAGGAGCGGGGGCTTACTTTGAGTGTATTGCTCAAAAGCCTTTGGGGCGTATTGCTCCACAAGTACCAGGGTACCGAACGCGTACTGATCGGTCAGGTGGGGGCGAGCCGCCCGGCGGAGATTCCCCACATTGATCGGGCCATTGGTTTGTTTATCAATACCACGCCGGTCATTTTACGGATCGATCCCGAGGCTTCTTTCTTGGCCTTGGCCCACCGGGTCCAAGCCGAACAGTTGGAGACCGAAGCCCATCATTTTTTACCCCTGAGCGATATCCAACAACAAAGCGAATTGCGCCAGCACCTGATCGATCACACCTTTATCTTTGAAAACTTTCCACCCATTGCGGGCGCTGGCCCAGAAGCGGGTACGCCCCAGGTAGACTACGCCGGTAGCTACGCCCAGACCAATTACGCCTTTAATTTGGTGATCCTTCCCAATCGATCCATCACGGTGAAGTTCAACTACAACGGCGCCGTACTGCCCCAACAAAAGGTGGCGGGTTTGGTCGACCACTTTAGCCACTTGCTCGAACAAGTAGGAGCCGAGCCGGAACAAAAAATTGGGAGCCTGCGTCTGCTGCGTCAAGCGGAGGTTCGGGAGCTATTGGAGCGTAACGGTACCATGGTGACCTATCCCGCCGTGGGGCACGCCTACGCCAGTTTCTTACAAGTCACGATCCGCCATGCCGACCGGCTGGCTTTGGTGGATGGGGAGACGAGCTGGACCTACTGCGAACTGGCCCAACAAGCCAGTCGAGTGGGGCACCTGCTGCGCCAAAACGAGCGTTTCGCTCCGGGGAAAACGGTCGCCGTATTCCTGGACCGTTCCCCGGCCTCGGTGGCGGTGCTACTGGGCATCTGGCAGGCCGGAGGCATCTACCTCCCCATCGCTACCGATCAGGCCCGCGAACGCGTTGCCTTTATGCTGGCCGATGCCGAGGCGGTACTGACGATTAGCGAAGCAAAATATTTACCCCAATTGCGTGACTGGCAGATCGAGGCCATCGATCACCGCGATTGTGCGGACTATCCCGATACTTTTCAAGAACCACGGGGCTTGGAGTTGAGCGACACCGCTTACCTGATTTATACTTCCGGGACGACCGGGCGGCCCAAGGGTGTTCCCATTCGCCACGAAAGTATTCTCAACCAGATTTTGTTTCACAACGAATACTTGGAGATGGCAGTGGGCGAACGTTTTCTGCACCTCGCCTCCCTCGCCTTCGACGCCTCGTTGGTTGAGATTTTGATGCCGCTGTTCTCGGGCGGCACCCTGGTAGTGGCCGGGCAAGCGCTCAAGGAGAACACCGATCGCTTGCTTACCTTTCTAAAGGAACAACGGGTAAACGCCGCCATCTTTCCACCGGCCTATTTGCGGCTGCTGGACCGCGTCGAGCAGACCGAATTGCGCAAAGTCATTTCCACTGGGGAAGCCATCCTCACGGAGGATGCCCTGCGTTTTGCGGATCGGCTGGCGATTTACAACGGCTACGGACCAACGGAGTGCTGCATTGGGGCGACCTTTCACCGGGTGGATCCCAGCAAACGAGTGGCCTACCAAAAGGCCGGCGGCATCCCGATCGGCAAGCCCTTCGCCAACACTTCGGTGTACATCGTGGGCCCCCAGATGGAATTGCTGCCCGAGGGGCGAATCGGAGAGATCTGCGTGGCGGGAACGGGCCTGAGTCAGGGCTACTGGAAACGTTCGGACCTAACGGCGGATAAGTTTGCTCCCAACCCCTACGCGCGCTTTGCCTACGAAAGACAGTGGTACCGCACCGGTGACTTGGGGCGTTGGACCGCAGCGGGAGAATTGGAATGTTGCGGTCGGATCGACGATCAATTGCAGTTGAGTGGCATCCGGGTGGAGCCGCAGGAAATTGCCCGTGGCATTCGGGCGCTGACTGCTGCCAAGCGAGTGGTGGTGGATCAGGTCCAGCGGGATGGATCCGCGGTACTTTGCGCCTTTGTCGAGGGAGCGGTGGAAGTGGACGAACGCATACTGCGTCAATCGCTGCGGGAGCATTTGCCCGCCTACATGATTCCCCAGCGTCTGCTGTATTGGGAAGCCTTTCCCCTGACGGCCAACGGTAAGGTAGACAAAGCGCAGCTCCTGCAAGGCTTGGAACAGTCTGCCGAACGGCCCACTGAGGGGCGGATGCCCCGGAGCCCGGAAGGTCAATTGCTGTGCCAGACCATTGCCCAATGTCTGCAGTGCCCCGTTGACTTGGATACCGACTTTTTCTACGTCGGTGGTGATTCGATCAAGGCCATTCAAATCGTTTCGCGACTGTACCGGCAGGGTTACGCCCTCGAAGTCAAGTCGATATTTAAATATCCCATCATCGAACAGTTGCTGACGCAGCTCAAGCCGCTGCGGGCCCTGGCGGAGCAGGGTGTCGTAAAGGGGGCCTATCCTTTGAGTCCGATCCAGCAAGAATTTTTTCAACTGCCCCTCCAGCATCCCGAGCATTTTAACCACGCCGAACTATTTACCAGTCAGATTCCCCTCCGCGAAGAGGAGGTCCGGCGGGTGTTACAAAAATTACTGGAACACCACGATGGCCTGCGCAGCACCTTTGCGCGCGATGCCCAGGGGCAGTGGCGGGCTCGGATCGAGGATGCCGCACTTCGGCCACGCCTCCTCAGTTTTGACCTCCGCCAAGAAGCCGACGTACCCGCCCGACGCCGCGAACTGAGCGAACAGCTACAGTCGGCTTTCCAACTCGATCAAGGCCCCTTGCTACAGGCCGCCATCTTCCGTGATCGCCAGGGGGATCAATTGCTGATCGTCGTCCACCACTTGGTCTTTGACGGCATTTCCTGGCGGATTTTTATGGAGGACCTCCAACTGCTTTTCGAACAAGTTCGGCAGGGGCAGCCGCTGGAATTGCCACCCAAAACGGACAGCTACCAAAGCTGGACGAAGGCCTTGCAAGCCTACGCCGGTAGCGAATCCCTAGCGACGGATCGGGATTACTGGTCGCAGCGTGTAGCGGGGAAGGTCATTCCCCTCGAACCGGATACGGCGGAGGGCGTGACCGCTACGACCATCAACTTGTCCGTGGGGGATACCCAACAATTGCGGATGCGGACGGTTAAGGCCTACGGTACGGAGTTGAACACCTTGCTGGTGGCGCTACTGGGCCGTGCGGTGCAGCGGACTTGGGGGCTAGAGCAAGTGGCCCTGATGTTGGAAGGGCACGGTCGAGTGGAGCTTTTTCCCGACCTTCAGATCAGTCGGACCATCGGTTGGTTTACCAGCCTGTATCCCTGTACCCTGCCCAGCGGGGCTGGTGGGGAATGGACCGAGTGGATCAAGGCCGTACAAACACAGCTCAAGGCCATTCCCAACCAGGGCATTGGCTACGGTATCCTCCAAGGCCTGGCTCGGGAACCTCTGGAAGGCCCGGCCGCTTCCCGGCCCAATCTGTTGTTCAATTACCTCGGTGCTTTTGAAGAAACGACGGAAGAAGGAGCCATTCTGCGGGCTTTGGATGCCGATCTGGGGCCGAGCAGTCATCCGGATGAAAAACCTACTTTTGGGCTTTCCGTCAACGCTTGGATCGAGGACAATGTCCTGTCCTTGCGGTTTCAATACGACCGTAGCGCACACCGCCGCGAGCGGATCGAACAACTGGCGCGGGCCTACGAAACGGCGCTGCGCAACTTGTTGCAATCCACCCCGGGCCACAGCACGCGGGACGAACAATTGGAACGGCAGCTACAAGCCGAATATCCGAATGGGGTAGCGGATTTTTACCCGCTTTCCCCCATGCAGGAAGCCCTGTATTTCCAAGCTCTGAGTCAACCCGATTCCACGGCCTACCTCTACCAAGTCGCCTATCCCATCGAAGGCCCATTGGAGGTCGATCAGGTACGCGACAGTTTGGAAAAGCTGGTGGCGCGTCACGCGATTCTCCGGACCGTTTTCCGCGATAAGCTGGGGGACCGCAACTGGCAGATCGTACTGCGCTCGGCGGAAATCGACCTGCGTTACGAAGATTATTCCGTGGTTTCGACGGCGGAGCAAGAGCGTAAGATCGAGGCCTACCTCGAAGCGGATCGTGGGCACTTGTTTGACTTGGCAAAGGGGCCCCTGTTGCGGGTCTCCATTTTGCGAACGAGTCCCCGGCATTTCCACTTCGTGTGGACGAGTCACCACATCCTGATGGACGGCTGGTGCTTTGGCGTACTGGTGGAAGAATTTCTCGAAATATACCGCGCGGCCCAGGAAGGTACCCCTCCCCAACTGCCCACGGTACGACCCTACCGCGACTTTATCGACTGGTTATCGACTCAGGATCAAACCGGAGCGGAAGCCTACTGGCAGGAATACCTACGGGGCTTTGAGCGGACGACGGGCTTGGGCCACCGGAGCAAAGCAGCCCAACGCGACGAGGCCTTTAGTCTGGCGCGAACTTCGGTGACTTTGACCCCGGCTCGTACGCAAGCCATTTACGACCGCTGTCGCCAGTGGCACGTGACGCCCAGTTTGTTTTTACAGACCGCTTGGGCTTTGCTTTTGGCGCGTTATAATTATACCCAGGATGTCGTCTTTGGCAAAACGGTGGCGGGACGACCACCGGAATTGGAAGGCATCGAACAGATGACCGGACTTTTCGTCAACACCATCCCGGTTCGGCTACAGTACCGGGGGGAACAATCCTTCCTCGATTTGTTGCGCCAGCAGCAAGCGGAATTTTTGGACAGCCAGCCCCACCATTACTGCGCATTTACCAAAATCCAAAAGCAATCGGTGTTGCAGCAAGGTTTGCTCGACCACAGCTTCGTGGTACAGAACGTGGCGGAAGCGGGGCGTAGGGCACCGGCAAGGGGACTTTGGAAC
>CALCCH010000558.1 GCA_937899855.1 uncultured Saprospirales bacterium
GCCATCGTCCAGTTTGGCGCGGTTGCGCAGGTTTTAGCCGGTCAGAGAGTTGTAGGTGCTCCACCAATCCTTGAGGGTGTAAGAACCACTGAGGCTCAGGCTGTAATTGTACTGGTCCTGTAGGTTATAAGTCGTCACCGAAATGCTGTTGACGTTGAACGTATCCATCAAAGTGGTGAAGGCATCGCGGGTGTGGCTGTAGGCCAGTCGGGTATTGAGAAAGGAATTGTAGGTGTGGGTCAATTCGACTAGGCCAACGTATTCCGGGGTGAGGCGGGCGTTGCCCCGACCGAAGGTGAACTCGTCCTGTCGGAAGAAGGACGGATTGAGGTGGGCGTAGCGGGGACGGTTGAGCCGCTGACTGGCCGACAGCTGTAGCGCATGCTTTTTGCCCGCCTGGTAGCCAAGGCTGGCCGATGGAAAAAAGTTGAGCGTATCGATGCGGGTGGTCACTTCGTTGGGACCGCCCTCCGTCACAATTTGTCCTACCGACTCGGTCAACTCCGCCCGGAGTCCCGCCCTAAAATTCCACCGCTCCCACTTCCTCGAATAGTTGAGATAAGCCGCGTGCACGTTTTCCTCGTAGGTAAAATCATTGCTCAATTCCTCGTCCCGTAGTCGGTCGCCATTGGCCAGCAAGTCGAAGGTATCAAAATAGTTTTCGGTTTGCACCAGCGCTGTCTTGGCACCCACCTCCATTTTTCCCCCACCCAGTGGCCGTTCGTAGTCGACCTTGAAGGTGAAGATATCGATGTCCGTCTCGCGGCGGGCTTCGTAGTTGTTGACCGAAAACAGTTGAACCTCCTCGGCGTCAAAATACGAATTGGGCTGGACGTCGTCCTTGAGGTAGTTAAAGCGCCCGTAATCCACATCGACATTCCACTGGCTCTTGTCTTGACCGGCGAATTGGTAGTTCAAATTGTAGCGAACGGTCAGCGAGTTGCGGGTATTGGTATAGGTGGAGAGCAAAATGGAATCGATGGCACCATTGCCCACGGTGGAGAGCAGGGTGCGGCCACTGCTTTCCTGGCGGCGATCCGAAAAGGTTCCGGAAAAGAGCAAGCCCACGGTGTGCTGGGAATGGGGAAAAAAGTCGACCCCGGCTTTGGTGCTGTGAACGTAGCGAAACAGGTCCGTCCCGTCGATCTGATCGTAGACACGGCCGAGTTGCTGACGGGTAAATTCCTTGCGGCGGAGTTCGTCGATGTCGCCATAGCTGTAGTTCCCGAAAAAGTTCCAGCGCTTGTTGCGGTAATTGCCCCCGGCGGCGATTTGGTAGCGCTGGGGCTGGAGGACGGTCAGCCCCAGGTCGAGGTTGGCATTCGCGCCCAAGTTCTTATTTTTTCGCAGTCTTACATTGATGATGCCTCCACCTCCCACCGCGTCGTAACGGGCCGAAGGATTGGTAATGATTTCGATGGCTTCGATGTCCGTAGCGGGCAGGCTGGCCAGGTAATTGTTCAAGGCATCGCCTTCCAGTGGAACGCGTTTATTGTCGATGTAAATCTGTGCCCCCGTACGCCCCGCAATGGAGATGTTGCTGTTGGGATCAATCACCACCCCGGGCGCCTTGCGGATCAACTCGATGAGGGTACTGCCGCTGGTGGTAATGCTCTCCTGGACATTGAACACCAGCTTATCCGCTTTTACCTCCAGGATCGGCTTCTGCGCTCGGACCACCACGGTACCCAGCTCGGCAGCGGGCGCCTCCATCACGATGGGGGGCAGTCGCAACGACTCGCCTTCGTGGACTTGTAGGGGAGCGCTCTGGTAGGCGGGTAAGCCGACGTAGCTGATGCGGATCAAATAGGTAGCGGCGGGAATGCGGGTAAAGCTAAATTCCCCCCTTTCGGTGGAGAGCTCCAACTTAATCAAGCTGCTGTCGCTGTTGGTGAGCAGCTGAACGTTGGCAAAGCCCAGGGCTTCTCCTTCGTGATCGGTAACCCGACCCTCAATCTGGGTGATCTGTGTGTGAGCGCTCGTTCCAAAAAGGGCAATCAAAACGGAGCACAATAGCCATCTCATCATCTCTGGTCCAAACAATATGTGATTCAAGTGCGGTAAACCTGATTTCCTGAGGCGGTGGACACAAACGAGTGCACGTAGCAGGAACCCCAATACGACTAAGCATTGAGGGGATAGCAGCTTGAATTAGGTAATACAATATCTTTATTGGGGTACTCAAAAGTATCACTTTTTCAGCTCTGTAACAATACCATTGGATGATTTTCTGTCAATTTGTTAGAAAAAATCTTATTTTTGACCATAAACGTAAGTAAAAACGAAAAAAGGTCCAGCAAAGTGCTGGACCTTGTAGGTGTTGGGCTGTCGGACTCGGAGGGGTGGGAGAGCAGAGCGATCTCCCGGCCTCCGTAAAAATATCGTTATTCGCCTCCGCCAACGCGTTGTGATTCCTCATCCAGCCCCGTTTTACGGCGCCGGCTCTTCACCTTGTTGTTGCCCAGTAGGTAAGAAAAGTTAACGCTCACCCGCCGACTGTCAAATCCGCCACTGACGTCGAGAAAAAGGGCCCCAAAGGTGCTTTCCCCCTGCCAAACGTTGGTCTTAAAGATGTCGCTAAAGGCCACGCGGAGGTTGGCCCTACCGTCGAACAATTTCTTTTGCATTCCCACATCGATGGAGTACAGCTCCTTCATGCGAAAATTTCCCCCCCATAAAGAAGGCGAGGTATACCAGCCGGAGAGCTCCAGCGAAAAAGCCCGGGGTAATTGGAAGGTGTGTTGACTGTAGAGGTTGAAAGTCGGGATGCTGGCGTCGATGACCTGCCCTTCCCCATAATCGGCCCGATTGCGGCGCAGGAAGCCATTGACGTTGGTGTAGCTGTTCCACCACTTGGTGACCGGCAAGGCCGCACTGACGTTGATGCTGTAGTCGCGTTGCTCGGCCAGGTTGAGCCAGGTGATGAAGGTACTGGTGGTGCCCTGGGTCTGGGTAATTCGCGTAATCAGGTCCTTGGTGTGGCTGTAGGCGACGCTGGTGGTGAGGAAATAATTAAAGGTATGGGTCAACTGGAAGTTGTTGGCGTATTCGGGGTTGAGAAAGGGGTTGCCCTTTTCAAAGGTCAACTCATCCAGCTTACCTTCGAAGGGATTGAGGTCGCGGTAATTGGGGCGATTGATGCGGCGGCTGTAGGTCAGTTGGAAAGCATTCTTGGGGTTCAACTGGTAGGTGATGCCCGCCGAGGGAAAAAGGTCGGTATAAGTGCGGGGCACTTCGCGATCTTGCTGTGGATCATTGGTCGTCAGTACGCCTTCGGAATCGGTGTTTTCCACGCGTAGTCCTCCCTGAAAGGTCCACGCCTTCCACGCCCGCGTGTAGGTGGTGTAAGCCGCACTCACCATTTCGGTATAGGCGAAGTGATTGCTCCGCTCGGCATCCAGAATTCGCGTGTCGTCCGGTATTTCAAAAAAGTTGAAGGTATTGTCGGTATGAACGTGGGCAATTTTTGCCCCCACTCCCAACTGTCCTTTCCACAGGGGGCGCTCGTAATCCGTCTTAAAGGTCAGGATGTCAATATCGGTGGGCATCACGGTGGCAAAGTCAGCCCGCCGCAGCAATTGGGTACCGTCTCCACTGCGGTACTGGTTGGGAACATTTTGGTCGACATCGCTGCGGTAGCGGCCGTAGTCGGTATCTACATTGAGCGTCGTACCCTCCCCATCGTCGTACTGATAGTTGAGGTTAAAGCTGTTGTTTTGACGAACGGAATGGTCGGTCCCGTCGGCCACCAATAAGGAGTCGATGCTGGGCTTACTGATTCGTCCGATGGCGGTACGGCTCTCCTGGGTCGAACGGCCATTGGCGTGGGAGCCATCGAGCATAAAGCCCAGGGTGTGCTGGGGCCGGAGGGAATAATCCATCCCCACCTTGTAACTGTGGCTTTGCCAATGTGCCCGGTTGTCGGATCGCTGATCAAAGGAGAGGCCAAACTGTTCGCGGTAGAGTTGGAGGAAGTTTTGCTCCTTGCCATCGTAGTAACTGTACTGCCCAAATACGTTGATTCGCTGATTGCGGTAATTGCTGCTCAGGGAGCCATTGTACTTTTCCCGTTGCCCCACCGAATATCCCAGGTTGAGATTGGCATTGGAGCCAAAGCGTTGGTCTTTTTTGAGTTGGATGTTGATGATGCCAGCGCTACCTTCCGCTTCGTACTTGGCCGAAGGGTTGGTGATGATGTCAATGTGGTCGATATCGGAGGCCTGTAGGGTCTTGAGGTAAGCGGCGAGGTCCTCCGCGCTCAGGGGGGATTTTTTACCGTTGATGTAAACGCGCACCCCCGTTTTACCCATCATCGTAACCTGATCATTATTGTCGACCACTACACCGGGGGCTTTGCGTAGCAATTCGAGGGCACTGCTACCGGTGGCATTGATGCTACCTTCCACATTAAAAACCATGCGATCGGCTTTGACTTCGAGTAAGGGCCGCTGGGCCACTACGGTGACTTCGGCCAGTTCGTTGGCGGCCGCTTGCATGCGGAGGGGGGGCAGTTGGACTTGTTCTCCATCGGCGAGGGAGAAGACGGGGGTCTGCTGATCGGGTAAGCCGACGTAGCTGACTTTTACCCAGTACTGGCCAGCGGGGAGGTGGGCGAATTCAAAGGCCCCGGAGTCGTCCGACAGTTGGAGCTTGACCAACTGGCTGTCGCTGGCGGTTTGCAGCAGGACGTTACCAAAGGCCAGGCCCTGGCCGTCGGTGTCGAGTACGCGTCCGGTGATGCTATTTTTTTGAGTCCAGGCAAAGGGGAGCAATAGGAAGGAAAAGACAAGGACAAATAGATTTTTTTTCATTGTGGTTTTAAAATTTACGAGACTGTTTAAAGTAGTTGCGTTTTGACTATCGAACGCAGCGCGCGGTAGGAGATCCATGGCCTATTCCGTCGGGCGCTAAGTCGTCGCGTTTTCGATTCAAGTCATCGACGAGGGGAACGACTCAATAGTTACACTGGCGTTGGTTTCGAAGAAATGGACATTTAGAAGGACTGGGTCTTCGCGGTGGGGTTGTATCCGTTGGTCGATGTTGGGACGGACTTGGTCGGAGAATGGGCGGGAAATTTTTTTTGAAATTTTTTTTGAAAAATTTCTACCGTTCGGAGGGGAAAAGGGAATTGGAGGGGGAACCAGACGAAGACGAAGGCGGAATAGAAGACCGGGGAAGAGGGACTGGCTGGCCACTTGGGAGGGGGAGACCTAGGTCAGAAGGGGGGGCTTGGATAGTGCTTTATCCTGCGTTTTGTCGAGGAGGCTATCCACAGCTCTGGGCTTGGGTGGGCCCACCCTCAAGGCGCTGACGCAACAGCACCCCTTCGCGGTCACTAAGCCTACGCAAAGCTCCGCTACCCAGACCCAGAGTTTCTCACTCCGGTCGGTTTAACTACCAAGGAACTTTCCCCTTCTAGAATGAGAAACTTCCCCACATAGACGCTCCGAAGGGAGAAATTCCATAAACATTAAAAAATAAAAAATGTAAATGACTTGTAATGGACTGGTTATCAGCGGTTAAGGCGGATAATTTTTTTAATATTTCGTATTTTTATTTTTTGCAAATGTACTACCTTCCACCACTATCCTCCCCCAGAATTTGCTGGACCACACGAATGAGGTCCTCCTGGCGGGGCTGAAAGCGCAGCTCAATGCGGCGATTGCTGGCGCGGCCCTCGCTGGTTTCGTTGGAGGCCATGGGGGCAAATTCGCCCTTGCCCGCCGCCAGGATTTGATTGGGGCTGACGTCGTAATCGTCGACCAACTGGCGGGTGATGATGGCGGCGCGAATGGAGCTGACGTTCCAGTTGTCCTTGTAGGCTTTGTTGCGCGGGGGGCGGTTGTCCGTATGCCCCATCACGACCACGTCCATACTGGGGTAACGCTCCAACAGCAGGGCCATCGACGACAGCAGGGCGTCCGCCTGGCTCGATACGGTGCTGGTGCTGTTGCGGCGAAACAGCAGCTTTTCCGACAGCGCCACCTTCACCCGTACCGCACTCGTCATCACTGCGTATTGCTCCTCTGGGTAGCTGCCCAGAATGGCCTGTACATCATTGGCCAGGCTTCCGAGCAGCGTCAGGTTCTTTTCCAGCTCCTCGTTGCCGCGGCGCTGCAAAGTCCGCAAGCTTTGGATGGTGGCCTCTTTCTGCCGGATTTCTTCCCGCAGGATTTGACTGGTGGATTGGGATTGCACGCCCTGGTTTTCCAACTCTTGTTTGAGCCGCTCAATCCTTCCCTCCAGTTTGTCCTGCATCGCTACCAGGGCATTGTTTTCCCCCTTGCGCTCGGCCAATCGCAATTCGAGACTGCCGATGGTGCTATTGGCTCGTTGGAGATCGCTGGTCCAACGGGTGGTCTTTTCTTCGATCTCGGTTTGGTATTTGGTCTCCAGGCTTTGGAGGGCCTCCAGGTGTTTTTTCTTTCCCACACAGGCGGAGCAGAGAACGAGGAGGCCGGTGAGTAAAACAAGGCGAGTGTGAAACATGGGTGACGGCGTTTTGGGAGGCGGTCGAAGCGCTTCGCCTCCGGATGGATCGGATTGGGGTTCCGAGCGGAGCGCTTTCCGGCGACGGTCGGAACGGCTGGGAGCTCAATATGGAGGAGGGAATGGCCCGTAAAATAATCGGCAAATCCCCTCCGCACCCTCACAGCGCCGGAAATTTACGGAAACATTTTTAGGCTACGAAAAAAGGTGCCTGGAAAAGCAGGGCTTCCCAGACACCTTTTGATGAGGTGACTATGCGAATAATTACTATCGTAGACGGAAGCTGGTGGCACCCAGCAGTCCGATGTCGGTGTATACAGCTACCCGGTAGTAGCCGGCTTTGAGTTTGTTGGCCAGCTCGTGACCAAAAGTCAAACGTTGACTGTCCGTGATGTTGATGTCCTTAGCTTCGGCGGCGAGGATATCGGTGGCTTGGCCGTTTACCGATACCTGGGCTTTGATCGGCGTCTCCATTTGTACCGGAGTGGCTTTGTCGTCGGTGATGACGAGGTACAGCGGGCGCAGTCCCTGGTATTCGGTGGGCACGTTGGTCAGGTCAAAGCTCACCTGGATTTTACGTGCCTTGCGCGACTTGGTCGTTACCTTGGGCTTCTTTCTCTCGATTTCTACCCGGAAGGCGGATGCTTTAAAATTGGCCAGCGTCAATCGCGACACCTCTCCCTGGATGGTTTCGTTGAGTTGGGTGAGCGCTTGGTTTTCCTGGCTTGCGGTTTCGAGGTTGGCCTCTAGTACTCCGGTACGCGCCCGGAGCGAATCGTTTTGTGCCTGAAGCGCGCTGATGTTCGATTCCAGGAGCGCTTTGGTATTGAGCAGGGTCTGAATTTGACCCCTCAGGCTGCCCAATTCGTTTTCGACATTTTTATTAGCGGTTTGGATTTTCTTGATCTTGGCGTCGCGGCGGCTTACTCGGGCCAGGGCATCACTCAGATTGCCCTGCAACGAATCGTTTTTGAAGGACAGGTCTTCGTAAGCTATTTGGAGACTGTCGACTTCGGTTTCGAGATCGGCTTTGAGGTCTACCAATTCGGACATTTCCGTGCTGAGTCTTTCGTTCTTTTCAATTAATCCTGCTTTTTCACCCTTGAGACCATTGCCCCACCAGGCGGTGTATCCCAGCAAAAGGGCGAGGACTACGGCTACTACGGCTAAAACATTTTTGGCATTCATAATAATCGGATTTAAATTCTGGAGCCCCGTCTACTGGGCTCCGAAAATGATGGTTTGTGTGGTTGTTTTGTTTCTTATTTTTCCCCGGTAAGACTTTTCCTCCGGGGCTTGAAAACGAATGTAAGCAGTAAAAAATTATTTATCGTTCAAAAAACTATTTTACGGCTTGCTTTCTGTGGTACTAGACGCAAAAGGGTCGGAGGGCGTTGGCAGGGAGGAGAAAAAAAATGGGGAACCCCGACTGGTAAACAACCAGCCGGGGTTCCCCCAAGCCCCGTAAAATCGAGCTTCTACAAGATTATTATTTAATAAAAGTAAGATTGCTTTCGTCCGACATACTGGGTTCGTAACGATAGCCATCGACGTCGAGTTGGTACAAATCATCCACGCTCAGGATCCGCTTTTTGACAACCTGCCGGGCCATCGTACCGCGGGCGCGTTTGGCGTTGAAGGAAATGACTTTGAAAACCCCGTCGCGGTCTTCCTTGAAGTGAACGTTGACGACCCGCCCCCGCAACTGTTTGGTCTTGACGGCCTTGAAATACTCCTGAGAAGCTAAATTGAGTACCACGTCGCTGCCGCTTTGGTCCAAGTCCTCGTTGAGCAATTCCGTGATCTGACCGTCCCAAAATTCGTAGAGGTTACTTTTACGGCCATTTTTTAGCTTGGTCTTCATCTCCAGTCGGTAGGCCTGGATCAGGTCGAGGGGCTGGAGCAGGCCGTAGAGTCCCGAGAGGATGCGCAGGTGCTGCTGGGCAAAGGCCAGGTACTTGGGGCCAAAGGTAGACGCCTGGAGACCCGTGTATACGTCACCACTAAAGGCCAGTACGGCAGGCTTGGCGTTTTCGGGGGTGAAGGGTGTCTGGAAATTGCGATAGCGCTCCACGTTGAGCTGCGCAATATTATCGCTCACTCCCATCAACTCCTTGAGCTTCCCTGCCGATTGCTTACGCAGTACGGCAACCAGCTTTTCGCTGTTGTCAAGCATTCGGGGAGTGGTAAAATGCTCGGGGGTATATTCGTCGAAGTTTAAACTTTTTGCGGGCGATAGTAATAAAATCATATCATTCCAAATTTTTTGAATACGCTAATACCATCAAACAACTCCAAGCCCCCCCTGGTTTAAAACCCGCCCAAATTCGTCAAATAATCGACCGGACGACTAGGAATACCAGGGGGCGAACGCTAAATTTGCAACATGACCCTACTGATTCTGTTTTTTTTCCTGTCCATCGTTTTTTCCTTCCTCTGCTCCGTCTGGGAAGCGGTGCTCCTGAGCATCACCCCGAGCTACACCCGCCGCAAACTCCGCGAAGGTTCTCCCATCGGCCCCCTGATCGCGGAGTACAAGAAGGAAATCGATCGCCCCCTCTCCGCCATCCTAACCCTCAACACCATCGCCCACACCGTCGGGGCCATCGGAGTTGGTGCCCAAGCCGGTGCCCTCTTCGCCGACCAACAGGTGGCCATCGGGCCCCTCTACCTCTCGGGCGCATCCATCGTCGCCAGCGTCAAGACCCAGGCCCTCCTCCTCCTCTCCGAAATCATTCCCAAAACCATCGGCGCCAACAAGTGGGAACAACTGGCCCCCTTCACCGTTCGCTCCCTGCGGATCCTGCTGTTTATCCTCAGCCCCCTGGTTTGGGTGAGCGAACAGATTACCAAACGCCTCAAAAAGGACAAAAATCGGAGCGTCTTTAGCCGCGCCGACCTCTCCGCCCTGATCGCCGAAGGCGAAAAAAGCGGGGAGCTACAGGAAAGCGAATCCAATATTATCCGCAACCTGATGAAGCTCGAACGCCTCACCGTTCGCGACATCATGACCCCCCGTGCCGTCATGCTCCTGGCCGATGAGGATACCCCCATGATGGAATTTTACCGCAGCCGCCAACCCCTGCGCTTCTCCCGGATCCCCGTTTACCGCGACAATCCCGACTCGATCGAAGGACTGGTACTCAAGGACGAAATCCTCGCCCAACTCGTCGAAGACAACGATCACCTCCCCCTCAAAAGCATCCGCCGCCCGGTGGTCGCCGTCGAACACGACCTGACCCTACTCGAACTGTTCGACCGCCTGACGGCCCAAAAAGCCCACCTGGCCATCGTGGTCGACGAATTTGGGAGCCTCACCGGTTTGGTGACCCTCGAAGACCTCTTCGAAACCCTCCTCGGTCTGGAAATCGTCGACGAATCCGACGCGGAAGTCGATCTCCAACAATTGGCGCGTCAGCAGTGGGAAGAACGGGCCCGCCGCCTGGGACTGATCGAGTAATTGTTAAATAAAAATACCCCGTACACTAAGCCAATCGCTCGTGGCGTTAGGAACAACACGACTAGATAAATGATAAAAAACTATTATCTAATAAGTAATCCACAACACCATGAGAATTAAAAAAGGCTTTTTAAATCATCGCTGGGGCCCCTTTGGGTTCCTACTGGCGCTGTTGCTGATGAGTACCAGTGCTTTGGCCCAATCGGCCAATCACAAACCCAATCTCAACCCTTCGGAATTTACGGAGAAGGGCATCAGCCAGGGTTGGCAAGAGGGGCAGCAGGTGGGCGACCTGCAAGTCAACGACGTGTTTGGCAAGAAATTCAACTTGTACTCCCTACTCGACAAACCCTTGGTCGTCGAGTTTTTTACGCTCAACAGTGAGCAAAGCAAAAAAAACAAGCGTCTACTCAAGGCCTTCTACAACCAATACAACATCAATATTTTGGGAATCTGCACGGATGAGTACGTCTACCAAATCCAAGACGTCAACAAACAAAATCAGTTGCCCTGGTCCAACGTCCAGGACAACAGTCCCAAATTTGGAGGGAAAACTTTTGCGGAGGCTAATGGCTTGAATGGGGCCCGCTTTGTGGTGGTACTCCCGGGAGGAGTGGTCCACAAGGTCCTTTATTCCGAGTCGGATATCGGCCGTTTAGGGGTCGAGTTGCAAAAGTACTTTAAAGGCTAACTATTCTACTGCGCCGCTCCACTCCCGGAGCGGCGCTTCTATTTCCAATCTTTTTACTGTTTTTCAATCGTTAAAAGCTTGCAAGCGCTGCAATAGGGCGGCCTTCTTTCGCTGGGCCACCGGGAGGATGGAGCGGTCCGAGAGGACCACCTGCCCGTTGTCGCGATTGAGGTAGCTGCGCAGGTGGTCGATGTTGATGATGTGTGATTTGTGGATGCGCTCGAACTGTTGCCCCTGGAGCAATTCCTCCAATCCTTTGAGGGTCTTGGCCACCAGGGTCTGCTGGCCACTGGTAAAAAAGATGCGGGTGTAATTGCCGTCGGCCGTGCAGCGGATGATGGTGGCCAATTCGTAGAGGTGGATGCCATCCGCAGTGGCCAGGGCAATGCGTTGGGGGGCGCGGTCCCGATGGAGGAGGAGATTGCTCAACTGTTGTTGGAAAACATCGATCGGAGCAACCTGTGCCTTGCGGACGGCCGCCTGGAGTTCCGGCCCGGCGATGGGTTTGAGCAGGTAGTCGAGGGCCGAGAATTTGATGGCTTTTAGAGCGTAGTGGCTATGGGCAGTGGTAAAGATGACCTTGAAGTTGGGCTCTTCAATTTTCTCCAAAATGTCAAAACCACTCCCGTCCGAGAGCTGTACGTCGAGGAAGACCAGCTGTACCTGGAGTTGGGACAGGAGGTGGATGGCGGACTCGACCGTAGCGGCTTCGGCTATGATCTCAATTTCGGGGCAAGATTGCTGAATCTCCTGACGCAGCGCCAGTCGGGCCGTCGTTTCATCGTCGATAAGGATGGCTTTAATCATTGGACCAGTTGTTTTTGACCGGGATGCGGAGGTGGACCCTCGTACCGCAAGCTCCCGTTTCGGGATCGTGTAAGTCTTCAATTAAAAGGGCATCGTCAGCTTTGGGGTGGAGGATGGCTAGTCGCTCTCGGGTGATTTGAGTGGCCAGCGAACGGTGCGCCGGCCCTTTTCCCCGCGCCCCCGCCGCCGCGCGTCCAATTCCGTTGTCCAAGATTCGGACGTCCAGGATATTTTCTCGCAGCTCAAAATACAAATCTACCTGTCCCGTTTCCTGCTTGGGGACCACGCCGTGTAGGATCGCGTTTTCAACGAAGGGCTGAATGAGCATCGAAGGCAGGCTGATCTCTTCGGCTTCGAGGTCGGCTGGCTGATGAATTTTAAAATCAAAACGATTGGCGTAGCGCGTTTGTGACAGCTCTAGGTAAAGTTGTAACTGACGGATTTCCTCGTTCAGTGGAATGTACTGATTGGAATATTCCAAAATGGATCGGAGCAACTGGGCGAATTTGTTGATGAACGTGCCCCCTTCCCGGAGCTTTTGCGCTCCGTAGTACCCTTTGATCGTATTGAGGGCGTTGAAAATAAAGTGGGGATTCATCTGTAGCTGTAGGGCGCTGATCTTGAGATCGCTAAAATGTTTGGCCAATTCGATCTTTTCCTTTTGCGTCCGCACCAGGCGATTCCTCAGTTCGTACTTGCGGCGTAGCCGACGGACCCGCCACCGCCAGAGCTGATTCAGCAATAAGATGCCCAATGCCAGTACCACCAAGCGAAAGCTGTTGGTCTGCCACGGCGCCGGTTCGATGCTAAATGCCAAGCTGGCCGGTACCACACTGGCCAGGCCCTCTCCATTCACGGCGCGGACTTCGAACGTGTAGTCGCCTGGCGCGAGCGATTGAAAACGCACCTCCCGCGCTGGAGTACTGACCCACTCGCTATGCTGCCCCGCGAGTCGGTACTGAAAACGCAGACGGTCCGGCTTTTTGTGGTAAAACCCCGCAAAGGCAAAGCGGACCGAATTGTCGGCGTGGGAAAAGCGCCTTTGCTCCGCATGGAGCAGCTCGTGTGGTCCCACTTCAAAGGCCTGTAGGTGTACCGGTGGTGCCACGGGGGGGGCTTTCGACCATTCGCGGTCGATGGTGTACAGCCCAAAATCGGTTCCCACGTAAAGCGTCGAATCGACCACTTCGATGGCATTGATCTTTTCGCTCGGCAAGCCCTCGGCCAGGGAAAAGGAATGGGCCTGGCCCCCGTCTTCCGTCCATTCAATGTGGTTGATGCCATTTAGGCTGGCCATCCAGAGGATTCCCGCCTCATCCACGCACAAGTCGGTACAGGTCAGGCTGGTCAGCCCCTCTTGCAAACCCCTCTGCGCCACCAGCTGGCCATCCCGAATCAAAAAGACGCCCTGGGCATCGGTCCCCACCCACAAGCGTTGCCGTGGGGCATCGTAGACCAGTTTGCTAATCTTGCCCCGCAGTGGAGCGAAAACTTGGACGGCACCCGGTCGTTGCGACTCGTAATCGTAATAATGCAGGCCCTCGTGGGTCCCCACCCACATCCGGCCGGGGGTGTTGGCCAGGCAATTGATCCGGACACTATTGATGCGGTGAGCAGTTGGCAAGCTGTTTTGGCGCTGAAAGGCCCGCTCCTTATATATTTCGAAAAGGGGATCCCGGGGAGAGAATATCCACGTCTGGAGGGTATCGCGGGGAACGTAGCGCAGTCGGCGAACCCCCAGCCAGTAATTGCCCCAATCGTCAATCGCCATCTCTTGCGCCATACAGTACAGCAAATCTACCCGGCCGTCTTCGTAGATCACGTGCGAGAGGTCTTTGCCCAATACCAGGGTACTTCCGGGGCCTTCCCCGGGTGCAGGGAAAACAAAGCATTGCACTTCCCGTCCCGTTTCCTGGTGGCCAATGATGCGCGAAATTTGCATGGAATCCCCAATCAGTTGGGCGTAGTAATTGTGGTTGAAGCCGACCCAAAGTCCGCCCCGCTCGTTGCCATCCAGGCTGATCACCTTGGGGCTGGGTAGGGATTGGGGCGCGGTGTATTCCCGTAATTCCGGGTGACGGACGACAAAAATACCCGCGTCTAGTGTCGAGAACCACCAGTTTTCTTCCTGGTCAATCCAAATGCCCGATACGGCGTGCTGGGGGAGGTAGTGGTGAAAGTCCTCGGCCCGTTCGATGTCTTTACCCGGTGGGAGGTGAAAAACGCCCTGCCGCGTGCCCAGCCAGAGGCCCAAGCGGGGGTGCTGGTAGACACGAATGATTTCGCTATTGATGAAATCAAACTGGTAGGTCCGAAGGATGCGTTTCTGTGCCTTGTGGTAAAGGAGAAGGCGGTCCGAAGCGGTGGCCCACAGGGAGTCGCCGGCGTGGAAGGTCTTGACCAAGTGGCTCTGCGAATCCCAGCTTGCGATGGGTTGGATCGATTGGTCGGTCGAGTCGAACTGATAAAAAGAACGCTCCGAGACCGCGTTGATCTGCCCATCGGGGGAACGCCACACGGCGTGAAAACCAAGACCGATCCACTTTGAGTTGTGGTAAAATGCTTTGGCTTCCTGCTGGACTTCGTCCCAAAAGAAGATTTCTCCATTGCTGGAGCAAAGCCAGATGCGTTCGCCATCGTCGAAATAATTCCCGATCATTCCCGAGGCCTTGAACGCTTCAAACTCGGGAATTTGGGGGGCGGAGTAAAACTGTCCGTCCTGCCAGAAAGAGGGCCGCCCATTGAGACTGGACCACCAAATGCGACCACTTCGATCCTC
>CALCCH010000559.1 GCA_937899855.1 uncultured Saprospirales bacterium
AGCCGATGACGCCCAAAGAGGTAGCGGTCAAATCGAGCCCCCCACTACGAATATCCTTCAGGGTAAAGGTCGACAATTTCCCGTAGCCCCCATTGATGATCGTTACGTCCCGCGTAAAGACCTCCCCAACGTAAGCGCTGCGATTGACCGAGTTGACATCGATAATCGACAGGGCGGGATAAATAATATTGTAGGCCGAACTTTGTCCCGACTCAGCACTGCCGCTACCATAATTAACGGTAATCGAATTGCGAAAGACCGACCCACCCTTGTGGCGGCTCATGGCCGTAAAATCCGCCGAGGCCGAAAAGGTAAAGCTGATCGTCTGGCCCGCGGGCAAGGGGTTGGCAGTAAAGGTCAGGGCCCTGGAATTACTAGTACTCTGCGCCTGTACGTTGAAGGCACTGGATTCGCTAAAATCGCCTTCGTAGACCAAACCGTAGGGCAGTGCGATATCGATGCTCTGATTGCTCAGTGGCGTACTCGCTTCGTTGGTAAAACTGAATCCAAAGGTGGCTTGGTCGCCGCAGACTTCGACATCGGTGGGCACCGATAAACTAAAACTAAAGTCCTGACCGGAAGTACTAAATGGGTTAAGGTAAAGCAGCAGGCATAACAAGCCTGGCCACAGTGTAGAGTTTCCCTCCATGGTGGTTTTTGTGTTTTATGTTGGTGTAATCAGTCGCCGTACTTGGCGTACTCAATGGAGGGTAGTATATGGTAACCAAAGATCACTCCCGTTTTTGCAAGACCCTTGTTTTTACAGCGGGATTTGTGACCTTACTAGACGGATACCTGACGTTTTTTTGTCATGGGATACACCGAAAGCAGTACCGTTTCGACCCCTTTGAGCAGCTCCGCATTGGAAAAATCGGCTGCGCGCCGCTGGGCCGTCTGCGCCATGATTCGGTACTCCTGGGGGTGCTGGGCCAAGTGATTGATCGCCGTTACTAGCGCCGTCAAATGTCGTTGGTCAATGAGGAAGCCTTCCCGGCCGTCGCTGACGATTTCGGCGGGGCCACCCACGGGTGGGGCGATACAGGGCAAGCCGTAGTGCATGCCTTCCAGGAGGGTCATCCCAAAGGTCTCGATCCACTGTTCGGGATGTGAAAGGTTGAGCAAGAGGTGAGCCGATCGGTAGAAAGGGTGGACGTTCGACTGTCGAGCATGACAGTGCAGGTTGCGCGGTAAGGTATGTTCCGCAAAGTACTCAGCGATTTCCGGCGCCTCGGCGTTGAGCACCAATTCAAAGGTGTGTTCGGGCAACTGACGCGCCAAATCCACAAAAACGTCGACTCCCTTGTAAGCTTTGAGCGAGCACAACATCAGGACGCGCAAGGCCTCAGTTTCACCGGGCGCCACTTCCACCACCTGCGCCGCCGCCTTAAACTTTTCCGACAGCGCATTCGGTACCACCGCATCCGCTACGCCCACCAGGGCCTCTTCCTCCGCCAAGTAATGCGATACAAAAATGACCTTGCTTGCCGTCAGTCGCGCCACCCAGCGTAGGAAGCGCTTCAGCAGGCGGGGCCTTACCGATACTTCGTGCAGGTGATAGACCACCGGCTTGTCCATCCACCAAGCCGCCAACGCCGCGCCAAAGGGCAAGAGCGTATTGATGTAGATCATTCCCAACTCCCGTCGCCGCGACCGCAGCAACCAAAACAACTGCCACTGGCTCCACAAAAACAAAACCAGCCGCCAGTAGCGATTGCCCACCCAGGGATAACTAAAGTGTCGGTAAGTAACCGGAAGGTTGGACAGAAAGCCCTCGCGATCCGCGCTGGTATACATTTCACAATCGTAGCCTTGTCCCGCCAAGCCTTCCACCACGGTGGAAAAAATCAGTGGGCTGCCACTGTAATCATTGAGTAGGTGAACACAAGCAATTTTTTTCATCCGACGGGAATTTCAATTTTGGAAGGACTATTTTCGGCCGCTAGCATTTCGGCGTAGAGCACTCTGAGGATTTCCCCCTTGCGCTCCCAGGTAAAGGTGGTGGCGTGTCGCTGACGGGCGCCGAGCGCCAATTGCGCCCGCAGGGGCCGGTCGTGGTACAGCAGCCGCAACTGCTCCGCCAGGGCTGCCACCGTAGTTTCGTAACTGGCGTAGGGAACCTTCCGGCCACAGGTCGCATCCACAAATTCGCCCGGCCCGGGATTGTCGAGGCAGAGGATGGGCAGACCCGCCGCCAGGGCTTCGGGGACCACCATGCCGGCCCCCTCGTGCGAGGGAAAGCAAAACAGGGCCGCCCGTCGGTAAATGTCCCACAAGTCCTTTTGCTCAATCCACTCAATCCACTTGATCCCCGCCTCTACGGACAGCTCCCGAGCCAGGGCCCGCAGGCGTTCGCGCTCGGGCCCCTTGCCCACCAGCGTCAACTGCACCTGGCCCCGCTCCGCCGCGGACAAACCGCGGTAAAACTGAGCAAAGGCACGAATGGTCAGGTCAAAACCCTTCAGCGGTACGAAACGTCCTACCGACAGGATTTCAAAATCCACCAAGGGGGTTACCGTACGCTCGGGGAGAGAATTCGCCCCTACCGCGGGCAAGCGGCGTACCTTGGTGGCCAGACGCGGCGAACGACGGGCCACTTGGCTGTTGATCGCCAGAACGTGTTGGGCTTGGTTCTGGGCACGGCGTAGGAAGGGATCATAGCGCCAGAAGCAGCGCTTGGTCCACCACTTGAGGCGGTGTAGCCAGAGGGCGCGCCAGCCGTAGGGCCCGCGGATAAATTCGGCGGGATAATCGGGATGGTGTCCCACGGGGCCCCACACCAGGGGCTTGCCCAGTTGGCCCAGAAAAGTGGGCGTCCAATCGTTGTGGAAATTGAGGTTGTGCGCCAGGTCGAAGGCAATCTGGCGGCGGCGAATAAAGCCGGGGATGCTGGCTTGCCAGAGGTAGAAGTACAACAGTGCGCCCCGATTTTTTCGCTTCCAAAAACGCAGGTAGTACGGCCAATCAAAATAGTAGAATTGTAGGTTGTCGCGACCGGGGAATCGGTGCTCGGCGAGGTAGCGCGCGATGTCCGCTTGGTTATTTTCTCGGGTGATCGCCACGACGCGGTGGTGGCGAGCGATTTGCAAAAGCATGTTCCAGGCGGTACCGTCTTCGGATCCTTTGTAGGGATTGACGGCGTAGCAAGTGAGGAGGATGGTTTTCATAATTCAACGCTCATTTCGGTGGGTAGGGAAGGAGGTTTGGCATTGGTCTGTGGCAACTGGCGTAGGACGCGGGCCGGTACACCCGCAACTAGCGAGTGGGGCGGTACCGAACGGGTCACCACGGCACCAGCGGCAATGACGCAGTGTTCGCCAATGCTCACCCCATCGAGGATGGTCACCTTGGCCCCAATCCAACAATTTTTCCCAATCCGAATGCCCCGTCGCCGCACGCCCTGCAAACGGATCGGAACATCCGGCAATTCGTAGCGGTGGTTTTCGGGATGACAACTCAGGTACTGCCCGATGATGCAATCCTCCCCAATCTCCAATCCCCCCGCGCCACCGAGGTAGGCAAATTCTCCCAACCCCACATTGTTGCCAATCCGAATGCCCTCCCCCACTTGATTGAAAGAGGTGGAGACGACCAAGCGGCTAAACGCGCCAATGCGCACTCCGTCACCCAGCACGAGTTTACTGCGCCCTAGGGCGCTGAGGTACACCTGGTCTTCCAGTTGCACCCAGCGCCCCAGCTGCATGTTTCGGGCGTTGAATAAGCGGACGCCAGTCCCGAAAAAACGACCCCAGGGAGCGTGGCCCCACCGGAGTAAACGCAGTGCTCTCCATTGCCCCCACAACTTTGACCACAGCAATTCGAGGAGCAAACCATTCGATACCTGAGCATCGAATTGGAAGTTGGGATTCTTCCGACGAATCCAATAGATTAATAATGCTTTCATAGTTGAACCTTTTTGTAATGCTGCCAAATAAGTTGGAGGGTGTCCGCTTTTTCTTCGTTCTCAATGGCTAGGTAATATTCTCCGGTCCCTCCCCGCTCTTGTCCAAGTTGGTCAAAGAGCTGTCGGTACCGATCGGTGAGTTGTTGGATGTCCTCCCGGGGCAGTTCCTGTTTACGCGCCCGAATCACTTCGGGACGGGCGTAGAGAAAAAAGTTCAGTTGGGGCTTGTGGATAAAACGGTAGAGGAAACGCGGCAGCCGATCATCGAGTTGCAAGTTCGACCGCCGACCGTCGACGATAAAGTCAAAGTAGTAGCGATCGTACAGGACGATGTAGGAGCGCAGGTGGTAGCGAAAAAAGATGTAAAACTGGCCCAGCAAATAATCGGCGTAGTAGTAGCCAAAGCGCAGCGCGGACGACCAGCCGCTGCGGTTTTGACCCTGCCGGGGCAGCCGCGTGGCCGCCCGTTGCTCCGCCGCCCGTTTGCCGTAGCGGTAGGCACTCAAGATGGGAATGAGCGAAGGCCGGTGACGCAGCACCACGACCTTACGGCGGTACTTGCGCTGTAGCGTCGCCCGTACGGCCTCGATGATCGTACTCTTACCCGCACCATCTACCCCGCTAAAGCTGATGCTCATCCCCCGATTTTGACCAAAGCCCACCAGCACTCCACAGTAATGGCGCAGCCAGCGCCCCGTACGGCGCAGCCAGTGATTGGCACGCCGCGCGTGCAGACCGTCGATGATCCGCCAACGCCACTCCGGACGGTATTCGCCCAGTTCACTCCAGGCACCGACCCACAGTCCGTACCGTTCTTGGAGCTGGCGCTTCATGGAGGCCTGTACCGTGGGACTCAAGCTTGCGAAGTAATCCAAATATTTTTCGGGAATGGGGGCGTAGTTGAGCCAATTGAAGAGCAGCAGGTGTTCGATCAAATGCTCCGGACTACACACCCGCAAACCCGCCGCATTGACGCGGGCCCCGGATTGGACCACTTCGGTGGACAGGTAGCGCAGGGACTTTCGAAAAAATCCAAATAGAAAATCGACCTGTAAAAAGGTATCGTCGTGGAAGTACAAAAACAGTTGCCACATGGTTGCTTGGCGACGGACTTGGTAGTTGTCGATACCCCGCCCTTGAAGCAGGATGGGCAGGATCTCCGCCGTTTGCGGCCGACTCAGCAGCAGGTCGATATCCGCATCCTCTTCTTCCGCTCCGGTGTGTTTGAGCAATACGTAGTCCCGACCATCTAGCTGGCCAAAGAGGTGTTGGATCCATTGTGTCTTAAGTGTCATGTCAATTGGTTTGGGTAGTTGTGGAAGCATCCTGCCGAGGGATGACCCGCAGCGTAAAAAAGAGGATGATGAATTGGTAAAACAAAATGCCGTAGTTCGATTCGCCAAAAATGCCAAACTCCGTGGTGGAGTTGATGATGAGCGGAATCAGCATGGCCCCGGCCAGTAGTCGGAGGGCGGCATCCTTACTGGTGGCCAGGGCCTGAAAGGTGAGGAGCATTTGTAGA
Organism: uncultured Saprospirales bacterium; assembly: GCA_937899855.1. Lineage (GTDB taxonomy): Bacteria > Bacteroidota > Bacteroidia > Chitinophagales > Saprospiraceae > CALLVY01. Next base: position 5,424 of record CALCCH010000559.1, read on the forward strand.
AAAACGATAAAGGCTCCCACCAGGCCGAGATTGATCAGGACCTGGACAAAGGTATTGTGCGTCATGGAGGCGGCGTAGGCGTGGATGCTGTCAAACTTGTTGCTAAAGGTATTGGGGCTGATGCTCATAAAGCCAAAGCCCAGCAGGGGGGCCCGGGGAAAACCCATGCTGATCAAGTCACTCCAAAAAGGCAGACGGCCCGTCATACTCATCACCTCTTCCACGTCGCCCTGCTTCAGGATGATGGTTTGGATCACTATCGGCAGGGCCAGCACCGCTCCGGCGATGGAGCCAAATTTGACCCAGTAGTTTTTGGACAGCAAAACAAAAATACCACTCACCAACACGAAGGCCCCCAGTGAAGACCGCGACTGCGTCAGCAAGAGCACCGCCACGCCCGCCACAAAAGCTAGGGCGTTGTAGATCAAATTGCGGCGCTCCAAAAATTCGAGGTACACCATCACCAAGCCCAGCACCGCCAGCATGCCCAGCTCGTTGGGGTTAATGATAAAGCCTCCCAAGCGGTGTACTTCCCCACCGTGGGTACCGCGAAAAAACGTTTCGGGCGCCACCACGATTCCCCCCATAAATACCAAACCGATGACGAAGATCGACCGGTTGTTGATCCAGCTGAATACCGAGGTGCCATTGCCGTGGCGCACCTCGTAGTAACACAGGACCTGGTAGAAGAGCAGTACAAAGACCAGACTCTCGCAAGTCATGGCCAGTTGGATCAGGGTGAAGGGAACGTTGGTGGTCCAAAAAATGGACAGGATGCCCAGCCACAAGTAAAGGGCGTAAAAGCTAAAGGGCAGCAGCCGTTGGTACTGGACCCGCCAGGCCCCCGACTGGCTTTGCAGCACTTTGAGTAGGATGAGGGACAGGCCCGTCATCGCAAAGCGCAGGCCCACCTTCACCACTTGGGTGATGGCTACCGATCCGGGAAAAAGCGTAAAGTAGCTGCTGATCCGTATTCCCATCATCAACAGGAGCAGGTACAGTAGCCAGCGGCCGGAAGGGCGCGCAGCATTTGGTTTTATGGCTGGACGGAGCGGTGTCATGAAAGGCTGGGCATCGGCTGGTCCACTTTGTTATTTTCCGTATACACCTCGTACAAACGACGGGCGATGTCTTCCCAATTGAATTGCTCGGTCACCATGAGGCGGGCATTCTTACCCATGCGGCTCAACTGCCCATTCCGGTGCGCCTGCTCCAGTCGACCCAGGGCCTCGGCGATCGCCGAAGCGGTATTTTCCATCAGCACCCGACCGGCGCGGTAGTCCCCAATGTAGGAGCCCATATTCGTCGCTTCGCTCACCAGACAGGGCAGGCCCATGCCCGCCGCCTCGAGTACCGCCATCGGAAAGCCTTCCATCCGCGAGGTGCGGAAAAAAACATCTCCCCGCCGGATGAATTGAAATTTTTCCGCCCCAAAACGCGCCCCGTAAAACTCGACGGCCGCCCCAATGTCCAACTGTCCTACCAAGCGCTCCAAGAAAGCACGATCCTTGCCATTGCCGATCAAACCGACCCGTCCCTTTCCACCCGCCCGCTGGAACTGGGCAAAGCCCTCCAGGAACAAATCGAGCCCCTTGTGGTAGCGGTCCAGCCGCCCACAAAAAACGAAGTGAACACAGGCGTTGTCCGGTGCCGGCAGCTCGGGCAATTCGCGGAGGTCCTGCCCGTTCGGAATCAGAATGCGCTGGCACTGGGGTGCCAAGCGGGCCGCATTCTCAAAACCGGACCAACCCAGCAGTTGTACCACGCGGGCCCGCCGTAGCAAGCTGCGCTCAAATAGGCGGAGGTAGAAGGCCTTGAGGTAGGGGCTTTGCTGCATGGCACCGGGCGCCAGGGCCCCGTGGGGCGTCATGACGTAGGGCAGGCTCCGCTTCACCAATTGCCGATGAACGCTGTAAAAAGTTGGGATAAAGGCACCGTGCAGGTGAAAAATTGCGGGGCGCTTCAGTTGACCGATGGCGGCAACCAATTTGCGATCCAGAAAACCTTGGAGGCGGTGTTGGAGAAACAAGCGGGTCGTAAAATTGCGCTCCGGATAGTTGTGTTCCAGGTCATTGCTGAGCCCCCAGACCTCCACGTCGATCCCCTGATCGTGTTGGACGCTGGCGAGCTTGTGGACCACCTTATTGACGCCATTCATCCGCTCCGGATTGGCTTTACCGAGTACCAAGTGAATAACTTTCATAAAAGAATTTTCTTTTCCATAAAAAAAACAAGTACACCAACAGGGCCGCCACCTGCGTACACAGGAGGCCCAGCAATACCCCGTACAAGGACCAGGTACGGACCAGTGGATAGGCCGTCAGCAAACTAAAACCGCTGCCCCACACGTAGGCCCAAAAGATCGGACGGGTATCGCCGAGCGTGCGCAGAGCATAGCGCAGGGGGTGGGTCAGAAAGACAAAAACGTAGATCAAGCAACAGCCCAGCACCACCTCGTGGTAGCTGCTTTGCTCGGTGCCGTAAAGAAAGCCCAGCAAAGGCTCGGCAAAAATGGCGATCAGGGCGAGCAGCAGGGCGGTGAGTCCCCCCAACTTACGGGTGATCGCGGCGAGGTATTTTTTTAGGGCCGGTAGTCCCTCCCGTTCGTATTGTTGGGCGGCGCGTAGCGGAATGAGGTTTTCCATGGCCAAAAAGAGTACGTGTAGCAGTCCCATCAGATTCTGAACCATTCGAATGGCCCCCAGCGCCACGGGCCCCAACAAAGCCGCCGCCGCCAGTAAGAAGTAATTGCCCGACCACCACTGGAGCAAGGCCGTTCCCACCAACCACTTGGCGTAGTCAAAGTGCTGTCGCCAACAAGCGCGCCAGCGCTGCGCCTCCCAAGTCCGCCACAAGTTCGTCCGACCAATCCCCACCAGTAGCACCAGCAAGTGGATCACCAGCAGAGTTTGTAGAAAAACCGCCACGCTCAGTTGGCCCCAAAAGTACTGTAGCCCCAAACTACCAAAGAGTAAAATGGCGTAGGTGGCGTCCAGTAACAAGGGCAGCCAAAAGTCCGACCGCAAGAAGTGGTACTTGCGGCAAAAGTCATACAGTGGATGCAGCACCGCCAGCAGGGAGACGATCAAAGTCGTGGCCCAGTCTCCCTCCCAGTACCCCAATTGGATGGCCAAACGCAGCAGGACCAAAAGCAAGCATCCCAGAGCGGTGCCAAACACCACTTGCAATTGAAAAACGCCACGTGGATAATCCGCCTCCGTTTGTCGGGGGGCCAGGCTGAGGAGGGGTTTGGTAATCAGGGCCTGACTGAGGCTGAGGGCAAATAGGACCACCATCCACCACAGGCTGTACCGACCAAAGGCTTCCAGCCCGAGGGCCTGGGTCACGGCGATGGCCAGCAGAAAATTGCTGCCGCTGACGATCAGTTGATCGAACAGGACGAGGGCACTTTGCGGAATTTTGGACCAGATTGCTTTCATGTAGCCTTAGCGTAGGGTATTGAATCCATTGAGGACGGTGAAGACATTTTTGATTTTGAAGGCGGCCAGGTATTCCTCCATTTTCCCCATGTCCCGTAGCCAGGTCCGGTGCTTGCGCAGCACCAACAGGTTGACGTCGCCGTACTGGAGGGCGGATAGCCCAAAGGAGTTTTTGGCCAGTGGGGCGGCGTCGATCAGGAGGACGTCGTAGCGTTGGCGCAGCTCGGCCAGGAGCTGGGCACTTTGGGGAGAGCAGAGGTCGACGGCGCTGGGTCGGTGTTGGCCACGGCCCAGCAAGTCGGCCGTTCCCAGTACGTAGGGGTGGATGGGGGCCTGGCTGCCGTCGGGTTGGAGGAGGAGATCGGAAAAACCGGTCTGTCCCCCCTCGGGGAGGTAGCGCGGTGGTGGCGAAACGTAGTCCAGATCGATGAGCAAGGTCCGCTTGCCATAGCTGGATAGCAACTGGGCCAGCCCCGCCGCAATGGTGGACTTGCCCTCCTTCTTCCGACTGGAACTGATGGCGATCACCTTCCCCCCCCGCAGCATGTCCAGGTCCTGCAACTTGCGGTAGAGCGGGAGCAATTGCTCCTCCATCTGGTCCTGCTTCTTGGGAATGGACGCAACGGTGGACAGGAGGGGAAGGGTTAACTTCTCTTCGTATTCTTCGATAAACGTGAGCTTGGCCATCAGGAAGTTCCAGACAAAGGACAGGAACAGTCCCAGCAGGAGCGCGACCATCAGGGCTCCACCTACGATCAGGCCTTTGTTGGGGGCAATGGGGTGGTTGGGCACTTCGGCGTAGTCGATGATTTTGTGGAAGATGACGTTGGACGATTGGGCCACGCTCAGCTCGGTGCGCTTTTTGGCCAGCAGTCGGTAGGTTTGTTCTTCGAGTTGGAAGTTGCGTTCGAGGGCCAGGAGCTTGCGTTCCTTATCGGGCAGGAGTCGGAATTCGCGGTCGAGATCGATGACGGCGCGGTACAGCTCTTCGCGCTTATCGGCGATGTTGACCATTTTCTTGCGTACACTTTCGAGGGTAAAGTCCTTGAGCTCGCGCAACTTTTCGTCCAGCGCGGCCACCTCGATGCTTTGTTCCGAAAAACGGGTCAACAAATCGGTACGCTCCAATTCCAGGTTTTTCATTTTCCGAAAAGTCCCCTCCAGCACCTGATCGTCGAGGGCGCTAAAGTCGGAAGAAAAGCCGGCGATGGATTGATCGGTAATGAGAAAGTCGTAGACGTTTTTCAACTCCACCTCCTGAATGTCAAAATGCAGTTGTTGTTCGCTGATCTGATTGGATTGTCGCAGCAGGGCATCGGTTTCCTGCCGCAGGTCGACCAATCGGTTGCGCTTGCGGGAGCGGGCCAGCCGGCGTTCGGCACGGTCGAGGCGTTGTTTGACTTCCCCGATTTCATCGTCGATAAACTGCAGGGTGCTGGCTGCCTTGCGATTGCGGTTGTCCCGATCCTGGGCAATGTAAGCATCGAGCAAGGCATTGACAAAGAGCGCGGCCTTATCCGGGATTTCGTGTTGGTAGTAGGCCTTGACGACGTAGACTTCCTTGTCGAGGGGTTTGATAAACAGGTTCTTATCGCTGATGCCTTTGACCAAGGTCTCCACGGAGTTGAAGCGAATGGCAAAACGGTCGCCCGCATTGAGGGTGTGGGGGTTCTCCGCCAACCACTCCTCTTCCAACGCCAACTCCAGCCACAAATGCTCCGGTGCTTCCCAACGTTCTCCCGGAGCAATTCCGCTAGTGGGAATGGCTTCCGCCTCCGTACTGATGCCAAAGTGACCGTCCGCCAGATAGGTGAGGTAGTACAACTTACCGTACACCGCTTCGTCGTATATTTCGTAAGCGATTCGAAAGGGAAGATCGTGGTACAATTCCGTGCGTTTCACCTTGCCAAGACGGTAGTAGGAGACCTCAAAGTTCAATTGCTCAAAAGTGCGTCGCAAGAGGGCAGCCGAACGAAAGAGTTCTACCTCGGTCAGAAAGTTATTGCTAAAAGCGGAGCCTTTGCCCGTTTCAAAAATTTCAAAATTTTGTATGCCCAAATCCCGACTGTCGAGCTTAATCGAAGCCGAAGCCTGGTACAGCGACTGGGAATAGTTGATGACCCGGCGCGCCAGTAAAAAGGCGATCACCAGTAATAGTGCGATGACGGGTAGCCCCCGCAGCACGGGCAAAATCAGATTCCGATATTCCTTTTGCAAATTCATTGTCCCCCTGCTGATTTATTGCCCATCAAAAACGGAAATCAAAACTGCTACCCCAGTCAGGATACTCACGATGGGGACGGCCCGTTGGAGCACCTCCTCGCTTTGCTTCTTGCCCTTGGCCGGAATGTAGACGATATCGTCGGGCTGAAGGGTGGTTTGGCCTTCGGTCAGGGCATCAAAAGTACTGAGGTCGACCAGTAAGGACAGCGACTGACCCTCGTGTTGGCGAATCAGTTGTACCTGATCGTACTGGGCGTAATCCGTCAGCCCACCCGCATCACCGAGTAGGCCGAGCAGCGTAACCTTTTCGCTATCGATCTGGTATTTGCCCGGTCGGTTGACCTCCCCCAAAATGGTCACGTAGTGATTCAGCACCCGTACATTGACGACCGGATTCTGCAGGTGTTGCTCGTACTGCTTTTCCAAAAAATAAGCCGCCTCTTTCAGGTTAAAACCACTCAATCGTACGCGGCCGATCTTGGGCAAGTTTACCTCGCCTTCCTTGTCGAGTACCACCCAGCGCCCCGTGGCCTCGCTGCTGCTGTAGGGGCTGTTGAGCGAGCCGATACTCAAGTTGTCGTGGCCCCAAATACTCATGGTGATCTTATCCCCGGGCCGGAGTACGGCTTCGGTTGGGCTAGCCAGTACGAAGGCTTGCAAATCCGCGGGCGTCACCCCACCGTTGTTGAACATCCGGGGCGTTGCACAGGACGTCCAGGCAAAGACGAGGTAGCCCAGCAGGCTCCAAATCATTATTTTTCTCATAGTAGCGTTTATCGAATGAACTAACGGGCATCGTGCGCTAGGGCGCCGATACCGTCGCAGCGTCGGCCTCGGGGGCCAGTGCTACGGGTATTTCTTTCCACTCGGACAAGGCCCGTTCCCAGCACTGCATCAACCAAAACGCTTGGGGGTGAAGCGGTTGCTGGTGAAGATACTGAGGCAGGTAGTGTGTCGAGATAAAGAGCAAATAGAATTTTAAGTGCCAATCAAAATCAAGGGGACCGCGTCGCTGCCACCGTTGTACCCAGTCGCTGGATCGCAAGACAGCCAGCTGGGTTTTGAGTTGTGACCAGGAGTGGCGGTGGATGAGAATTCCCGTTTGAAAAATAAAGTGAAAGGCGTCAACCAGCAGGGGCAGTTCGCATTGCGCCAATTCCCAGTCGTACAGGTAAAGGCCGGAGCGCCCGAGGTACATGTTCCAAGGCGTGAAGTCACCGTGGGCCCGTGCCACCGTCCAGGTCTTTTCCAAAGGCAAAGTCCGCCAGTGGTACAGCTGGAGCACCAAGAGTCGGTTGGCTTGCTGGCTCAGGGTACTGTCGGGAGTCGGCGCCAGGTCGGTAACCAGTTGGCTCAGCGAAGCTTCTATCTTGGTCAGTGCTTGCAAATCCCCGAGGGGCATTTGCCGCTGCGTTTGGGTGTACATTTCGTCCAAGGCTTGCGCGTGTTGCCATTGCCAGCGGGTGCTGTTCCGCGCCCCCGAAGGCGTGTTGTTTTCCAAGGCGATTCCCCGCGCCAGCGGATGCACGCGTGGTAGTTGTAAGGTTGGCCAATCCATCCCATCCAGCTGTTGGAGCTGTTCCCGTTCGTTGCGTAGCAAAGCGTCGGCGCCCTGGAAGATCGGTAGCTTGACGAAATAGCGCGTCCGCCCCCCCCGACTCAGGGCCACGATGGCCTTGCGGGTGGTGCTGACCGTCCCAGTAAAGATGGCGAGCTCCTCGTAGTCCAGGGTCGCCAGGTTTTGAAAAAAGACGGACTCGGTTTTGCTGTGCAGGCTGAGTCGCCCCGTGTACAAATAAGCGGCCCTCCCCAATCGAAAAGCCAATCGGCTCAGGCTGCGGTACCCTTTGGCTTTCCAACCCGAAGCATTGTACAAGTCGAGGTGTACGGGGTGGCTATTGGTCCTTGGAAAAATCCAACGCAGGGTGGTATCGGGATTGTTGATGCTGGCCAGTTGGTGGCAGTAGGGGGCGGTGGAAAACGGCTGGCTTTGCAGCAGGGTATTGATCTTGGGGTGGTCAAAAAGCGAGGCGAGCGAAGTCGCCGCGGCATTGAGTAGGAAGACGGTGGGCGGAGTGGTATTTAAATCCAGCCACTGGCGCAGGCTGTGGAGATCGGAAAAAATGGGATAAAACAATGGGGCGTCCTGACGCAGGGTACGATGGGGATCGTAAACCACAATCTGGTGATGCTCCCCGGCGAATAAACGGGTGAGCACCAGTACGTCACTGGCGTGAAGTGTTTTATGCATTTTGTGCACTTTGTTTGAGTACTACAATTATGCACAAAAAGCAGAGGGCAGCGGACAATTAAAACGCATCCCCTGTGACGGGTAAAAAAAGGCTAGTAGCCCTCCAAAACCGCCGCCATTACAGGAGTCGGTCCAATTTTTTTTGAATTTTTCCCCCGATCCATTCCTTTAGTTCTCGCTCCAAATACGGAAAACTTTCGCGGGGATAGGATTGCTGGATACGGCCGTCGCGTAAAAAATGTACCCGATCGGCAATGGCGGTGAGCGATTGGATGAGGTGGGAGGACAGGATGATCAATTTTCCCCGATCGCGCAGCCGCAACAAAATCTGGAGCAGCTTTTCGTTGCTCTCCACATCGACGCCATTAAAGGGCTCGTCCAACAGCAGGATGGGACGGTCCAGGGAAAGGACACCGATAAAGGCCAGTTTTTTCCGCATTCCGGTGGAGTAGCCATCGATGAGTTGATCTAGGGGCAGCTCAAAAATATCGTTCCACCGATCGATCGAAAAATCGGGATTGCTTTGGGACAGCAGTTCGAGGTATTCGCGGCCCTTGAGGTAGGGGTAGAAATAATGCTCGGTTTCCTGAAAGGCGATGTGCTCGGGCAGCAAGGCCCGGTGCTGCCAACGACAGTCTCCCGCCGTGGGGACGAGACGCTGGTACAGCAGGTGGAAGAGGGTCGTTTTTCCCGCCCCATTCATCCCCAGGATTCCGTGAATCTGCCCCACCGGCAATTCCAAATCGACGCCGCGCAGCACTTCTTTTTTCCCGTAGCTAAAAGCCAAGTCTTTAATCGTCACCATAATAATACGCGATATTGGCCCGGGCCTTTCGGTAAAAAACCCAAGCGTAAAACAAACTGGCCGGAGCCAAAAAGGGAACCACCAAGCCCGCCACGTACAGCCCCAAGGCCGTCTGCTGATAGGCCCGCAACTGACCGGGGCGCCACTGGCTGTATTTGTAAAACAGACTGAAACACAAAATGGACTGGGCGATCAAGACGGCCGCCAGCAAGAGGTACCAGAGAGGACCGTGCCAATACAAAAACAGCAGGTAAGCCGGCAACAACAAGACGTGGAAACAGTAGGCCTGCCAGTACAGTTTGCGGCCGAGAAAGCCCCGGTGGGGCAAAAAGGCCTCCAGCAAATCCTTGCCTTCCAGCTCCTCGTAAAAACCCGCCACCACCAGCGCCGTCAGGAGGATGAGGCCCAGCAGGCTCCCAACAAAGCGAGCGGTGAGCAGTCCCAATCCGTAGAGCAGGGCCAGTAGCCAGGCGCGCTGGCGCAGTCCGGCCCGCCATTCCAAAGCCTCGCGGGGCAGCAGTCGCAGCGACCACGTCCCCCAGAACGAACGCCGCCGCCCCCAGGACGGCAAGGCCGCGATGGGAACCACTCCCAGTAGCCAGGGCAGATCACCGGTCGCCCCCACCAGCAGTAGGGCCGGTACCAAGGGCAAGGCCAACATACCGTAATCCAACTGACGCAGCAGCCAGGGCGAGGGGCCCAGCCGACTCAAGAAATCGCGATCGCCCCGCTGGATTTGAAAACTCAGGGCGAGGGCCAGGACCAGCAGGGCCGTCGCCGGAAATCCATCCCGACTCAGCTCCAGCAAGCGAAACAGGCTCACCAGAAAAAAGGGCGCCAGAATCAATACGTAGCCCCAACCCGCATCCCGTAAAAAACGGAAGGCTTGTAGGCAACGGATACGCAAGTAAGTCGGGATCGTGGACATGGCAAAAGGCTTGCGGCAAATAACGCCAGATCTTATTGTTTTCCCACGATGGTTTAGACCAGCAGCTCCTGTGGTTCTACGAGCGACGGACAAATACTACGCGGGGCCCAACGAATCCTCACCCAGCCCCCGCAGATAGTCATTCCCCGGGAGGCGGTGGCCCTTTCGCCCCGATATTGGGAAAAGATCTTTTAACCTCACTACCATCACAAGCATCAGAACAATGAAAATCAAACTCGCATTTTTCCTCTTTGGCCTCCTCCTCCTCGGTACGGCCTGTCAGCAACAAGAAAATCCCATTCTGGTCGATACGCCCCCGGCCTATCCCTATTCCTGGTCGCGCTACCAGGTCCACCCCAATACCCTGCACCAGGTGCGACTGGGCGATGGCGTGCCCCTCCGGCTCAACGTCTCCATCCGCTGGCGGATCCAGGACCCCGCCCTTTTTCAACGGCAGTTTGCCAGTATCGATACCTTCAATACCCTCATCCTCAAACCCCGGGCGCTGGAGCTGAGCCGCCAGAGTTCCAATGCCTTCGCCAGCGTCGACTCCGTCTTTTCGACCCAGCGCAACCGCTACATCAGTACGATCAAGGACCGCTTGGCGGAGGGCCTGGGCGAGCGGGGCATCGAAATCCGCGAAATCATCCTGTCGGACGTGGGCTTCCCCCAGGGCTACACCAAGGCCATGGAGGAGGCGAGCTTGCGGCAGCGGGAATTGGAGCGGATTCGCTTGCAGCAGGTGGTGGATGTGGAGCAGGCTTCGGCCAACCGGGCCAAGGCCGAGGCGGACGGCAAGGTGGCCATTGCGCGGGCCGAGGCCGAAGGGCGCTTGCAAAAAATTCAGGCCAAGATGGAGGGGAGCCGCCGGCAAAGCGAGCTGGCCAAGGCCGAAACGCAGGCCCAGGTCGAAAAGTTACAAACCGCCGCCACCGCCGAGAAGCGCCGCTTGCTAAACGAGGCGGAATTGGACAAGGCGCGCCGGTTTAAGGACCTGGACATCCAACGGCAACGCGAATTGGATCAGCTGGTGGTGGAGAAGCAGAACGCCCTGGCCGAACGGGAGCTGGAGCGGCAGGCGCGCTTCGCCCAAATTTGTCGGGACCATCCCGCCTTTGCGGACTACCTCGTCGACAAGGAGCTGGCCTCCAAGGTAGAAGTCGCTTTTCTACCCACCGGCACGGACGCCAATATTTTTACCAACCTGATTAAGCAAAGACTGCCCCAACCGGGCACCCGAGAATAAACACCTGGATTGTCCAGAGGCGATTTACTTGATGATCGGTGCGCTTCACTGCGGTGGAGGGTACCGATTTTTATTGATGAGAAGCATCCGGCTCCCTAAAAAATCAAGCGGGCAAACGGGGGTTTTTCGAGACCACGACTTTGGTACCGATGGGCGTCCAGTTGAATAGCTCCCGAGCGTTAGAGGATTCCAGTCGCACGCATCCGTGCGACCCAAGTGGATCTTTCTCTTCCAGCCCGAGCTTTTTGAGTACCATCCGGGCGTAAGACATGGGAGCCACCAAACTGGACTCGTGGATGGCCTCACCCCGGTGAAAAAACATCGCGTAATTCATCTGGGCATCATACTGACGACTCCGATAGAACTCGTGTTTTCTTCCAATGTAGTGAGTCCCTAGCGTGGTCTTGTGATCGTTATCACCCGTGACGCAGTCAAATTTACAGAAGAGTTTTTCCCCTTCGTACGCGTACAAAACTTGACAAGAAGTGTCTACAAAAATGGTTTTCATGAGGTATGTGGATTGATTGAATTTACGGCCTAGCAATACCCACCTTCTCAACTGGGAAGGGGTATTGCTCCATTCACATTATTCCAGAATACGCTCTTTTGATCGAACAGGCAGCAACTTGATGGTGGGCCCCATGCAAGCCGGAACGGTCGCTGCCGGATTTGCTTTTACCTGTACGTAACGCTGAATATACGAAAAAAATAGATAAGCAATTACTTGTACCACTGCTTCGGGTGCCCAATACTGATTTTTACCATTCCCGTAGCTCCTCGGCGCCTTACAAACGCTCCAACAAACGAATCACCTCCGGTTTTTTACGGACCGATACCGGTACCTCCGAGCCATCTCGCATCCGCAGGTAGCCTCCCTCCGTCTTGACGTAGGCCTGGATCAATGCGGCATTGATCAGGTGCGATTGGTGGACCCGGACGAAGCGGTGCTCGTGCAGGAGCTTGTCGTACTCCTTGAGCGTTTTGGTAACCAGGAGCTTGCTTCCGTCGGTAAAGTAAAAATGGGTATAGTTGCCCGTCGATTCGCAGCGGACAATGTCCGCAATCTCGGCCACCAGGATTTTCTCCTGGGTGTGGAGGGCCAGGCGGCGGGGCGGTTCGCGTTTTTTGACGGTATCCAGAAGGAGGTCCATGCCCGCGGCCGATTCCGGGAGGCCCCGGTGGAGCTGGGCTTTGATCTTAGCTACGGCGGCCACGAGGTCGTCGGGGTCGACGGGTTTGAGGAGGTAGTCGACGGCGGAGTAGCGAAAGGCTTTGATGGCGAAGGCGTCGGAAGCGGTGGTGAAGATCACCCGGTAATTTTTGGTGGGTAGGATTTCGAGGAGGTCAAAACCCGTTCCGTCCTGAAGTTGGATGTCGAGGAAGAGGATATCGGGGGCTTGCTGGCGCAGGAGCTTGGCGCCGCTCACCACCCCTTCGGCCGTACCGACCACCCGGACCGCTGGACAGTAGGCCTCCAGATCGGCCTTTAGGTTGGCAATGGCGGCGGGCATGTCGTCGATTATCACGGCAGAGATCATAGCGAATTACTTTGCCCCAAAGGTACTGGTTTTTCTCCAGACGCGCCCGCTGCCCTAGCCTAGCCCATCAGGGCGGGCTGGTTGTTGAGTTCGGATTGGGCAATGGCCTTTTCGGGCAGGGCAATGAAAAAGGTACTGCCGATCCCCTTTTCCGATTCCACCCAAATCTCCCCCAAGTGGCGATCGACGATTCGTTTGCACGTCGCCAAGCCAATTCCGGTTCCCTCGTATTCTTCCCGGGTGTGCAAGCGGTGGAACATGTCAAAAATCTTTTCCTTGGATTGCTCGTCGATACCGATGCCATTGTCCTTGACGTAGAGGGCACGCCGGCCCTGGACCATTTGAAAGCCCACTTCTACCCGCGGCGCTTCCGTATCCACAAACTTGATGGCATTGCTGATGAGGTTTTGAAACAACTGGACCATCTGACTCGGATCGGCCTTGATCTTGGGCAAGTCGTGATAATGTACTTGCATATCGACCTGCTTCTCTTCGCTGGCAGCCCGCAGGTTAGACGTCACCATGGCCATGATATCGGTCGCCTCTACCCAACGTTGGTTGCCCCCGCGGGTCTCGACCCGGGAGTAGGCCAGCAAGTCATCGAGCAAGGTCTGCATCCGATCCACCGCATCCACGACGTAGTACATAAATTCGTGGGCCTGATCGTCAAAGAGTTGATTGTAACGTTTCTTGAGTAAGGTGGTGTAGGAGCTGATCATTCGCAGCGGCTCCTTCAAATCGTGCGAGGCGACGTAAGCAAACTGCTGCAAGTCTTCATTAGACAATTCCAACTGTTTGTTCTGACGATGAATTTGCTCGTTCTTCTCTTCCAACAAGCCCACCAGGCGTTTTTGCATCCGAAAGCGACTGAACCAAAGCAGGGCCAGACCGAGGAAGAAAATCAGCGTTCCACCCATGAGGTAAAAATTCAGACTGCGGATTTTCTGCTCCGTTTCGAGGAGGGCCTTTTCAGTGGTCAGTAGGGCGATTTGATCTTCGCGCTTTTGGACTTCGTAACGCGTCTTGGCCTCGCCCATTTCCCGCACCGACGATTCGGTAATGATCGAATCTTTGAGGGCAATGTAATCGTGCAGGTACATATTGGCCAGCCGGTGCTCGCCACTCTTACCGTAGGATTCCGCAAAGGCTTCGTAAATTTCCATCCGCCGCTGTTTCGACCCGATCTCCGTCGCCAAACCCTTGGCCCGGTGGAGGTACTTCAAGGATTCCGAGTGCCGGTCCAATTCGTTGAGCACCCGCCCCAGGGCCAGGTACGAACCAATCAAACTCCACTTGTCGCCCACTTCTTCCTTGATCGTAATTGACTCCAGAAAGTAGCGCTTGGCTTCGGGCAAGTTGCCCATCCCCTCGTAAATCGAGCCAATGATTTGCAGGGCGTAGGATACGCCCGTCCGGTACGACAATTCCTCCGCAATGGCCAGGGAATGTTTGCTGTATTCGAGGGCCTTATCGTATTCCTCCGTCTTGATGTACACACTCGCGATCGCTCCCAAACAAGAGTAAACCACCTTCTGATTGCCGATGGCTTCACAAATCGACAGCGACCGTTGGTAGTAATCAAAAGCGTCCTGATAATTTTGTTGGTAGTACAGAATCGATCCCAAGCCATACAGCGATCCGGCGATTTCCAGGGAGTCATTATTACTCTCGTGAATCCGCAGCACCTCAATGTTGTACTGATAGGCCTTGTTGTAATCGCCAAGGTCCTGGTAGATCTTAGCAAGGTTGTTGTAAGCGTTCGCCACCGAGCGTTCTTCGAAAGCCTCGGTAGGCAATTCTTTCATCTCCATAAATGAGGCCAGGGCATCCTCGTAGTGGTTGAGGCGATACTGGGCAAAACCCAAGAGCAGCAAGAGATCACCCGAGCGGTAGTTGTGCCCCGCTTCGCGCAAGGCCTCCAGAGCTTGGGTGCACCGCTCCATACACTCTTCGTAAGCTTCCAACTTGCGGAGCTGTAGCCCCAACTCGTAAGTGTGGTCGACCAGTCGCTCGATATTCTTGGCCGCCAGGGCCTCCGCGACCACTTGACGCAAGCTATCCGTTTTTGCTTCCTTTGCCACCGTGAAGTTCAAACCAGATAGAAATAATACGAGAACCAGTAAATATTTCTGGTTGGGGATGCCCATGTAATAATGGCTTAAGTTTTGAAAAATGTACTCCTTACCGGAGCGATAACATATAGTTAACGCTAATGTAAATGCGCTGGGTTAACTTTTGGTTCGCAAATTTTATTCCAAACCCCAGGAAAAAAAGTGAATTTCAGCCTAACGACCCATGAAAACACAAAATATACGATAAATCATATTACATTGCATCCAAACGAAGGATTTACTTATGCGGATTCCGGCCAGGTGGGCATCCGTAATTGGACCCGAGTGCCGGCCGCTCGACCGTCTGTTTCGAGGTCTTCAATCTGTAGGGCGGGTGCGTCCAAATCCTGTTGGGTCAGCAGTAGGAGCCGCTCCTGAATGACTTGCAGGGCGGTAGATTTGTGTTGGGCCTCGCGTTGGCTACTGAGCTGGCGGGCGCGGGCGCGGCCGATGCCATTGTCGCTCACGGTACAGCGAAGGTGGGTACTGCTGGCGGTGAAATGTAAGTCGATCTTGCCACGCCGTTCGACCAGTTGGGCCACGCCGTGGATGATGGCGTTTTCGACAAAGGGTTGGATCATCATGGGGGGTATCCAGAGGGCTTCGGTGTCCAGGTCGGGATCGAAGGTGATGTGGTAATCGAAGGACTGGCCCCTGCTGAATTGCTCCAGCATTAGGTAGTTATCGAGGCCTTGAATTTCTTGAGCCAAGGTGATGCGGCTGCTGCGGGAATTTTCGAGGGTATTGCGCATCAGCTTGGAAAACTTGGCCAACTGGTAGCGGGCCTTGCGGTGATCCCGCTCGCCAATCAATTGTTGAATTGAATTGAGGGCGTTGAAAATAAAGTGGGGATTCATCTGCAATTGCAGGGCTTTTTGCTCAAGCTGCAGCAACTTTTTCTCCAACTCCAAACGCGCCCGCTCCGCCGCTGCGGCCCGACGGATGCGATTGACCCGCCAACGCGTCAATCCCACCACCACCGACAGGAGCAACAACAGCCCCCCCAGACGGAACCACCAGCGCTGCCAAAAGGGCGTACGGATGTAAAAGGGCACGGCCAGGGGCAACTCGTTCGTGACCTGGTCCTCGTTGTAAGCACGTACTTTAAAGGTGTAGCGACCTGGTGGCAGATTAGAATAGTTGACCGAGCGGTTGGCCGTTCGGGGCGACCAATCCGTTTCGTAACCCTCCAACTGCCATTCGTAGGTAACCTTACCCTGGTTGGAGTGGTTGATGCCGCGGAAGAAAAAACCCAGGCTATTGGCCGCGTGGGGCAATTGCAAGCCCGGCTGGAGCCCGCCCCAACTGTCGACCCATTCCCCGTAAGGCGTTTGCCGCAGGGGATCGTAAAAGAGTTGTACCTCCTCCAGGTGTACGCGCGGGGCCACCGTATTTTTCCGACCACTACCGGGCCGGTAATGCGTCAGTCCGTTCATGGTGCCAAACCACAAATCGCCCCGCCGGTCGCAAATCACGGCATTGCTACACGTCTCTCCTCCTCTAAAGCCCTCCGCGTAGCCGTAGGGTACGATCTCCGCAATTTCCCGAGCCGCATCCAAAGACAGGCGATCCACCCCCCGTTCGTGTCCAATCCACAGGTGGCCAACTCGGTCAAAAACCATCTGGTAGATATTATTGGAGCTCAGACCCTCGCGGGTACCAAAGGATTGGAGCTCCAGGGAATCGCCCCGCAAGCGCAGCCGGAAGATGCCCCCCCGGGTCGGTCCCCCCCACAGGTAACCCAGACTGTCGAAGGCTAGGGTCCGTACCTCGTCGTCCGGCAAGCCGAGTTTGGTATTGAAAAGTTGAACGCCTTGGAGGGTATCCAAAAAGCCTAGCCCCTGGTAACGCGTCGCGAACCAGAGACGCTCCCGGCCCTCCAGCAGCAGGTCGTAGATGTAGTTGGCGAGAAAATCACCCTGGCGGTTGTAGGAAACAATGCGGTAGCCCCGCCCCAGGGAATCGGCAGGTTCGGGACTCAGGCAGGTAATGCCACCACCGGTAGTGGCCACCCAGATCCGCCCCCGGGTATCTTCCACCAGATCGCGAATGAGACCAGTACCGACGCCTTCCACCTCACCGTACAAGCGAAAGGTATCCCGATCGTAGCGCCCCAAACCGCGATTGTCAAAACCCATCCACAATTGCCCCCGACTATCGTACAACACGGTCCGCGATTTGGTAGCCACCCAGCCCGAATCGCGTCCGTAGTGTACAAACCCCTCCCCATCAAAACGGGATACGCCCCGCGAAGTCGACAACCACAGTTGTCCCGTGCTGTCCTCGGCGATGCCGTAAATTTCTTTATCGATCAAGCCATCGGCCTCGTCGTACAGTACGAACTGCTGCCCCGAATACTTGCTTACCCCACCCCCCGACGTTCCCACCCAGTGGTTGCCCCAGCTGTCCTGTACGATCGCGCGTACGTCGTTGCTCTCCAGCCCGTCCCGTTCCTGTAGGTAGCGGAGGCTGCTGTCGCGGGGATTCCAAATGTTGATGCCCGCATCGGTGGTCCCCATCCAGATTTCCCCACTGGCCGACTCGTGAATGGACACGACCCGCTCGCTCGACAGGCCCTCGGCCCGCCCCAGGGCCATCCACAGGCTTTGTCCATCCGAACATTGGACGCCCCCACCCTCCGTCGCTATCCAAATCCGTCCCGTTTGGTCCTCCAGTAGTTCGAAGGGCAGAGCACCATTCCAGCCTTCTTCTATACCAAAATGCCGAACGTTCCCCCGCGGACTGAGCACGAAGATTCCACGACTCCCCCCCAACCACACAAAACCGTGACGGTCGACCAGGCAGCAACGCAGATCGGTATTGCCCAGTAAGGGGTGAGTGGTGGGATAAGACTGGATAGAGTCGTCCTGAAAATAGTACAGCCCCCGCTGGGTGGCCAACCACAACCGCTGTTCTCGTCCCCGGCTGATGTCGTACACCAGCAGGTTGCGCGGACTGGGCCAGGCTCGAAATTGCTGCCCATCGTAGCTACAAAGGCCCTGATCCGTTCCGATCCAGAGATCACCCGCCTCGTCTTCGCAGATGCTCAGCACGTAATTGCTCCGCAGGCCCTGAGCCTGGGTAAAATTGCGAAATTCGCTGCCGTCATAACGGCTCAGTCCCCCACCCCAGGTCCCCATCCAGATGAAGGCCCGCCGATCCTCCAGCAGATCGTAGACTTGCGACTGCGCCAGTCCATCTTTTCCCGAGAAATTGCGGATATATTACTCCTGGGCCTGCAGGAGCCGACCGACGAGGAGCCCCGCCAGGAAGAGCAGGGCTTGGAGCCAGATGGAAGGGGTGCGAATCATTGGTAGTAAAGATGCTAAAAAATTGGGGAAGCCCCTTTCCCCTTATTCTTGGGCGACGAAAATTCTTGGACTGATAAAAATCGCTTATTTTTACGCGATTATGAAAGGGTCTACCGCCAGCGAAGCGACGAGGTTGAGAATTGAGCTCACTACTGCCGAACAGGACGATCGTCCGATCTACATCACGGGCAATTTTAATGCCTGGCGGGTAGATCAGGCCGAGTTTTGCCTACAACGGCGGGAGGACGGGAGCTACCACCTCGATTTTCCGGAGGAGGTGGCCGTACCCGACCCCATCGAATACAAGTACGTAAAGGGCAGCTGGGCCAACGAGGAGGTCGATCAATTTGGGAACAAGTTGAACAACCGGCAGGTATTTGGGCCGGAAGGTGTCATTCGGGACCACGTCCCGCGTTGGCGCCGCAACGGACGGGCTTACCGCGAGGACTTGCTCCCCGAACCTTTTATCATTTCCGAGCATTTCGAAATTCCGCAGCTCATCAAAACGCGGCGCATTACGGCACTTTTGCCCCACGACTACCACGAAACCGACCGCCGCTACCCGGTGCTCTACCTCCAAGACGGGCAAAACCTTTTTGACGATTACGCCCCCTTTGGCAGTTGGGGGGTCGATAAAAAACTGGCCATTCTCAATGAAAAAGGCTTGGGCGACCTGATCGTAGTCGCCATCGACCACGCCGAGGAGAAGCGCATCAAGGAATTTACCCCTTCCCAGCAAACGCGCCTGGGAATCGGAAATGGTAAGAAATACGTCCGTTTTCTAGCCGACACCCTCAAGCCCTACATCGACGAGCATTTTCGCACCCTCCCCGACGCCATCCACACCGGCATCGGCGGCAGCTCGATGGGGGGACTGATCAGCCTCTACGCCGGGATGATGTACCCCGAAGTATACAGCAAATGGATGATCTTTTCGCCCTCCCTCTGGGTCGCCCCCGATTTGCCCCTCGACGCCTCCGATATGTACACCGACTTTAATCGCCGCGTCTACCTCTACGCCGGTGATCAGGAAAGTGCCCACCTCATCGAGCGGGTCGAGCAGCTTCGGAATACCCTACAGGACAATCACGGCCCCGGCGTGGTGGCCGACCTCACGCTTTCCATCCGCCCCGGCGGCATTCATAACGAACACCACTGGGGCATGGAATTTCCCAAAGCCGTCGAGTGGTTGTTTTTCCAATCGTAATTCACAATCCGGCATGAACCTAAAAGTATCAAAAGCCCTTCCCAAGGGCCCTACCACCACCCTCGTCCCCCTCGTAAAAGACGAGGCGCTTGAGCGCACCCTGTACCAACTGGCCGAGACCTGGGGCATCCCCGGCAAAGTCCTCACCGCCGATTTTCAGGCCAAAGCGGGACAACACCACTTGGTTTACGACCGAGCCTACGGACGGCACCACCTGATCGGGCTGGGGGCGGAAGCTCGGCTTCCCCAAGTGGCCACAATCACCAAGAATTGGATCTTCCGCCACCGCGATCAACTTCCCGCTCACCCCGTGGTGCAGCTGTGGCCCGGTGCGGCCAAGGACGATCCATCCCTCATTCGGGAACGTTTGGAAGGGCTGGTACAGGGAGCCCTTCAGGGCCGCTACGATATTGGCCTGTACAAAACGGCTTCGGGAGAGACGCCGCCCTTTCGCAGCGCCAAGGCCAGTTTGAGCTTTTGGGGAGCCGGTGTCGATGCCAAACTACTGCGTCCCGCCCTCCGCAAGGCCGAGGCCATTGGCCAAGCGCAGCTGGAAATTCTGGACCTGGTCAACGGTCCAGGAAATAAGGTCATCCCCCAAACGCTGGCCGACTGGGCCAAGGCATCGGGAAAGGCGTACGGATACAAAGTGACGGTGTTCAACAAGAGTCAGTGTCTGAAAAAAGGACTGCACGCCCTGCTGGCGGTCAACCGCGGCAGCGAATACGATCCGGCTTTTATCATCATGGAGTACCGCCCCGCCAAGGCGGGTCGAAAGAAGCTTCCGGTGGTGGGGCTAGCGGGCAAGGGCGTGACCTTCGATACGGGGGGCTTGTCGATCAAGGGGGCGACCAACATGCACTACATGAAGAGCGATATGGGGGGCGCGGCGGCCGTCTTGGGCACCCTCGAAGCCTGCGCCCGGTTGCAATTGCCGGTACACCTCTACGCCATCGTTCCCACCACCGACAACTGCGTCGACGCCAACTCGGTCAAGCCCGGAGACGTGATCGACTCCTACAGCGGCAAGAGCATCGAGATCATCGATACCGATGCCGAGGGGCGGCTCATTTTGGCGGATGCCCTGTGCTACCTCCACCGCAATTTCCAACCCGAGATCCTCATCGACCTGGCGACGCTCACGGGCAGTACGGTGCGTACCCTGGGCTACCACGCCGGGGGCCTGTTTACGGCCAACGATCAGCTGGCGCAGTTGCTCAGCGAGGCAGGGCAGGAAGTGGGCGAACGCCTCTGGCGCCTCCCCCTCTGGCAAGAGTACTTTGCCGACATGGAATCGGACGTAGCCGACATTCGCAATTTCAGCGGCAAGCCCCTGGCGGGCGCCATCACGGCCGCCAAATTTTTGGAGTTCTTTACCGAGGATCATCCAGCCTGGGCCCACCTCGATATTGCGGGGGTCGCCTTTGGGCAATCGGGCCTGTCGAGCCAAAAAAGTGCTACGGGCTATGGGATCCGTTTGTTGATCCAATTTCTCGAAAAATGGCTACGGCAGAAGCGCCGTTGAGGCCCCTAAAGATTTAAAGCGGAATTAAGAAAGCAGATTGCGGCGATTAAAAAAAAATGGCTAACTTCAAGCCTTACAAAACGGAACAACTACACGCACCAAACCCCCGCTAAAGCCTCCATGAAAATATTACACGTCAGTGCCGAGTGTTACCCCGCAGCTAAGGCCGGTGGCCTGGGTGATGTCGTAGGTGCCCTGCCCAAATACCTCCACGCTGCCGGACACGAAACCAGTGTCGTCATTCCCAAATACTACACGCGTTGGATTACCGAACGTCGCTTTGAAGAGGTGTTTCGTGGAGCGGTGCGGCTCAACGATTATTACGTTCCCTATTTTGTGGAGCGGCTAACGGGAGAAGATCTCGGCTATGCCTTTTACGTCGTACACATTCCCGGTAAGTTTGACCGGCCCGGGGTATACGCCGATCCCGTCTCGGGCAATCCTTACGGGGATGAAGTAGAGCGTTACCTCTGCTTCCAACAGGCGGTCATCCACTGGGTGATGGCCATGCCCCACCGGCCGGAGATTCTCCACTGCCACGACCACCACACGGGGCTCTTGCCCTTTATGGTCCAGCACTGCCCAGAATACCAAGCCCTGGCCACTACGCCCACCATTTTCACGATCCACAATGGCGTTTACCACGGCGCCTTCAGCTGGGATCGCATGTCCTTGCTCCCCTTCTTCGACGGGCGCTACCGCGGCCTACTCGATTGGGCCAATGCCATCAACCCCCTGGCTTCGGCCATCAAGTGCTGCTGGCGTCTGACGACGGTATCGCCGACTTACTTGCGCGAATTGCGGGTGAGCTCGGGGCTGGAGTGGCTACTGAGCAACGAGGCGGCCAAATCGGTGGGGATCATCAACGGCATCGACAATGCGGTTTGGGATCCGGCGGGTGACCAGTACTTGCCCGCTCATTTTGAGGGGGACGTGGTGGCCTTCAAGGCGGGCAATCGCGCGGTACTCCAGGAGCGCTTCGCCATCGATCCCGACTTGCCCTTGTTCACTTTCATCGGTCGTTTGGTGGGGGAAAAAGGGGCCGAAATCATTCCCAGCATGGTCCAGCAATTTTTGGCGCGCGGACAACGCGCGGCCTTCGTGGTGCTGGGTACGGGAATGCAGTCGCTGCACCAGCAGTTTGAGCAGATGCGCTATCACTTTCGGGGCTTTTTCGATGCGGCCCTGGAGTACAATGAGGGGCTGGCCCATACCCTTTACGCGGGCTCCGACTTTTTGTTGATGCCCTCGCGGGTCGAGCCCTGCGGCCTCAATCAGATGTACGCCATGCGCTACGGTACCATCCCCATCGTCCGCAAGGTAGGGGGCTTGGTGGATACCGTCATCGACATTGGTGCCCCCGGGGGACACGGCCTAACCTTTAACCATCTTTCCGCCGACGATGCGCTGATTGCCCTGCACCGCGCAATGGAGGCCTATCAAGATCAAACGTACTTTGCCGAACTTCGGGAGCGCGTGATGGGAGTCAATTTCTCCTGGCAAAAATCCGCCGAGCAATACCTTGACCTGTACCGACGGGTGGGCATGTCTTAGGAGTACGGCCAAATTTTTTATACCCTTCAACTAACAATTCAGATTATGGTCATCAAAATGGTTTGTATGATTTTGGGCGGCGGCGTAGGGTCGCGCCTAAAGCCACTGACGGAAGAACGATCCAAGCCCGCCGTCCCCATCGCCGGCAAGTACCGCCTCATCGACATCCCGATCTCCAACTGTCTCAACTCCGGGGTGCGCCGCATGTTTGTACTCACCCAGTTCAACTCCGCTTCGCTCAACCAACACATCAAAAATACTTACAACTTCGACGCTTTTAGCCACGGCTTCGTCGACATCCTCGCCGCCGAACAAACCCCCAGTGGCAGCAACTGGTACCAGGGCACCGCCGATGCCGTCCGCCAGTGTATGCGGCACCTCTACAACCACGATTACGACCTGATCCTCATCCTCTCCGGTGACCAGCTCTACCAAATGGACCTCGAAGAATTTGCCCGCTACCACATGGAGCAAAAGGCCGACGTCACCATCGCTACCCTCCCCGTAACGGATCGCGACGCCCCCGCCTTCGGCATCATGAAGGTGGACAACGCCGGCTACATCAGCACCTTTATCGAAAAGCCCGCCCCGGAGCTGCTCCCCGATTGGCAGTCCGAAGTCTCCCAGGAGCACCGCGACGCGGGACGCTTGTACATGGCCTCGATGGGTATCTACATCTTTAGCAAAAACATCATCAAAAAACTCTTTGCGGAAAACGAGGGCTCGATGGATTTTGGGAAAGAAATCATTCCCGCCGCCATCAACGGTGGCCTGTCGGTAGCCAGCTACTCCTACGACGGCTACTGGGAAGACATCGGAAGCATCCGCTCTTTTTACGAAGCCAACATCGCCCTGACCGACGACATCCCCGCCTTCAACCTCTTCGACAATAAGGGCATGATCTACACCCGCCCCCGGATGCTGGCCCCCTCCAAAATCAAGGGCACCACGCTCGACCACGCGCTGCTCGCCGAAGGCTGCATCATCAGCGCCAAATCCATCGAACGCTCCGTGATCGGCATTCGCTCGCGGATCGGCGATGGCAGCACCGTCAAAAATATCGTCAGCTTTGGCTCGGAATATTTTGAAACCCTCGAAGACTTTACGCAGGAAGACATCATCCCGATGGGGGTCGGTAAAAACTGCCACATCGAACGCGCCATCCTCGATAAAAACTGCCGAATCGGCGACGACGTCGTCATCAAAGGACATCCCGATTTGGAAGATACCGAGACGGACCAATACCGCATCATCGACGGCATCATCGTGGTCAAAAAGGGCATCATCATTCCCAGCGGATCGAGGATCGGACACGCGTAATTTTCATTTAACCACTGAAGTCACCCCATCATGAGTACCCCAAGGCCTCTGACATTTTTGTGTATCTCCAGCTATTTCAAAGGAGAAGCGTTTCTCCGCTCCTGCAAGGAAGCGGGCAATCGCGTCTTTTTGGTCACCTCCAAGGGTTTGGAAAAAGAAGCCTGGCCTTGGGATCACATCGACGAGACGTTTTACCTCGAAGAAGACGCCAATCAACACTGGAACATGCCGGACTTGATCGCGGGACTGGCCTACTTCATGCGACGCAATAAGGTGGATCGCATCGTGGCGCTCGATGATTTTGACGTTGAAAAGGCGGCCCACCTGCGCGAGCAATTTCGCATTCCGGGTATGGGACAGACCACGGCCCGCTACTTTCGCGACAAACTCGCCATGCGGGTAAAAGCCGCCGAAGCGGGGATTGCCGTACCGGCCTTTTGCGATTTGTTTTACGACGAAGACATCAACGAATACGCGCGAACCGTCCGCCCCCCCTGGGTAGTCAAACCCCGTTCGGAAGCCTCCGCTACGGGCATCAAAAAGGTCCACTCCCCGGAGGAACTCTGGGAGGTGATTCACCAACTGGGCGATCACCGTCCCAACTACCTGGTCGAGCAATTCAAACCCGGCGATGTTTACCACGTCGACGCCCTGACCGTGGATGGCGAGGTACAATTTGCGCGTTCGTCGCAGTACCTGAGTACGCCCATGGAAGTGGCCCACGGGGGTGGAGTTTTTCGTTCCCACACCATTGCCTTTGGATCGGAAGAAGACCGGACGCTCCAGCAGCTCAACGCCCAGGTGATGCAAGCTTTTGGCATGCAGTTTAGCGCCTCACATACGGAATTTATCCGCTGTCACGAAGACGGCCAATTTTACTTTTTGGAAACTTCCTCCCGAGTGGGGGGAGCCCACCTGGCGGAGATGGTCGAAATGTCATCGGGCATCAACCTATGGGCGGAGTGGGCCAAGATCGAATCGGCGATGGCGCGTGGTGAGGCTTACACCCTACCCGACATCCAAGACGATTACACGGGCATCATCGTTTCGCTGAGTCGCTTTGCCCACCCCGATACCAGCTCCTTTGCGGACCCGGAAATCTGCTGGCGCATGAACAAGGAGCACCACATTGGAATGATCGTCCGTTCCGGGCAGCGGGAGCGCGTCCTCAGCCTCCTCGATCAGTACACCGAACGCGTCCTGCGGGATTTTCACGCCAGTGCCCCCGCACCGGACGCCACCAATCATTAGCCGCCAAAAGCAGGACCGTATCTCGATCGGTATCGAGATACGGTCCCATTCCGCTTCGGCGCCTCAAAGCCACCGATCCAAGCACTTGGAACGGGCGACTAGAGCCCGCTGCCGTCGATGTCCCCACCGAGTTCGCTCGACAGGAAGGTCTTGTTGGGATTGCCCCGGTAGCTGATGTTTCCACCGGTATTGGCATTGGCCTCCAGGTGCTCCGTGGCCATTACTTCGGCTTCGCCGCCGGTGTTGGCTCGTACGTAGGTGCGCTTGCTCTGTAAGCCGAAAGCCTCCAGGATACCACCGGTACTGGCTCGGGCGGTGAGTTCATCGGTGTAGCCCCGCAACTCCAGCTCGGCCCCTTCGCCGACGTTGACTTCCAAATCCTCCAACTTAACTTCCAGGTCCGCTTTTGCCCCACTCCCGAAGGACAACCGTAGCCCATCGGCCGTCACGAGCGGGAAGGAACTGCTTACTTCGGCACCCGCCTCTCCGGTAATGCGACGCAGTTTTTGGTAACTTACCACCACGTCGATCCCCTTCTTGTAATTGCGGGGTTTCCAACGGTCTTTGCGCTTGACGTAGAGAATACCCGAGCGCACCTCGACCGTTACCTGATCCTCCTCTTCGGGGATGTTTACCGCTCCGACCTCGGCGGGTTCCAGCCGGATATTGACCCGCCCCGAGGCTCGGATTTCGTCAAAAGGATCGAGTAGCGTATTTTGGGCCGCAAAGCCGGTGGGGCTGAGGGCTAGCAGACAGAAAAAGAGCAGACTAAAGAGCAGAGATTGTTTGTTCATCATGATATTGAGGTTTTCGATTCCGGGGTGATCTCGTCAAAGTACCGTAGACCGGTTGGGGATCCGCCCCTTAGGGTAAATCGGGTTTAAAAATGCCGCGTAGCGGCGCAAGTACCATTATCAACGACAGAGAAATCTGCGATAGGATGTCTGGACCTTCCTTTTTTTCAAACCTTCCTACATTCTCAAATTTGATGTCCATGAAAAAACAGTTGCAATTGCGAATAATCGGCAGGGTACAGGGAGTGTACTACCGCGCTTCGACCCAGCGCAAGGCCCGAGAGTTGGGGCTCAGTGGTTGGGTCCGCAACGAGGCCGACGGCAGTGTAAGCCTCGTGGCGGAGGGAACGGAGGAAGCCCTCCGGGCCTTGGTCCGGTGGTGTGGGGAAGGGCCCCCGCTGGCCCGGGTCCAAGAGGTACAGGTCCGGGCCGGCGAGGTAGCACACTGGACGGATTTTTTGATTCGGCGCGATTGAGGCTTGGTTGGCTTACTGCGGGAAGTAGCCAATGCTACCGCCCACCCAGTCTTTGTCCTTGTTGTAGCGGACGCCAATCATCTCGCCCTTACTCAGGCGGGCCAGGTTGTTGACGATCAAGGGCCGGGGGGCACCGCGCTCCCAGAGCATGAGCATCCGAATTTCGCACTTGGCGGGCTGGTCGGGAGTCTCAACCACGGGAGCGTAGTTGACCTTGCGTTGGAGGATGTAATTTTCCCGATCCTTGATAGAATCGAGATCGTAGCGGTTGACGTTGATCAGTACCCCGGTACCGGCGAAGGAGTAGAGGGGTTTGAGGACGTAGTTTTCCAAATCGTCCGGGAGCGTCTCCAACTCGTGGAGGAAGTAGGTCTTGGGAACGTACTGGCTATCGAGTAGCGGCAGGGTGTGCTTGCTGATGCGGAAAAACCAGTGGGGGTGCCCAATCCATTGGACGTTGGCTTCTTTGGTAAAGTAGAAGTCCCGCTGGAGATCATCGCGGTGGATAAGCTCGTCGAAGATCACGCGATTGTAGATTTTTTCGATGCCCACCTTTTTCCCCGCCTCGTTGAGGTAGTAGAGGTCTTTCCCCGACACCTTGATGTCGGTAACGCACTTGGTCTTGAAACCCAGCAGGGCCTCTCCGGCCCAAAAGTCGATCTGGGTGACTTGTTTGTGGGGATCCACTTCGAGCAGTACGACTTCTTCGGGCCGGCTATCACCGATGATGATTTTGCGCAGCAGCTCGATGTAGGACTCGGAGTTGAGGCCACCGAGCAAGTGGGTAAAATTGGTGGGGATGTTAAAGTGCTGGCGGTAGGAACGGGCCAGCAAATCCTGAAAGAAGTAGAGCGAGGGAAAGCCCTGGACTTCGATGAGTTGGGGACTGATCTTTCCATGCTCGTCGACGCAGAGGCCGAAGTCCATCTGGAGAAAAGTGGTATGGTCGGTTTCTCCCGGTACGACTTGGCCCTTGAGGATGGCGCTTTGGGAGAGGTCTTTGAAATCGGGTCGGCAGAGGACGTCGGTAATTTCTTCGCAGGCTTCGAGGAGCATGGCCTTCAGTTCGGGCGGAAGGAATACGGGTGTCTCGGCGATGCGGAAGGCGGGTTGGTGCTGATAGGCAGCAGCCACGGGTTGGAGCATGGCCTGGTATTTCTCGGGGGTAAATTCCCGGTTGTACCTGGCGCGAATATCGGCAATCATGTTGGGGGAGCAATAGGGTTGGGTTATGAATTAGAGGTTTAGGCGTAGTCAGACGTTGACCACCGCCCTCACCGTGGCCTCGATGGCCTGGCTGATGAAGGTGGGCAACACCGTTTCGTTGGTCAGTTTAATCTTCTTGGGATTGTTGAGGTCCCGAATCATCTTATTGTACTTGTCGTGGCCGTGGGTTTCGATGACCTTCGTTTTATTTTCTTCTTTTAGGAAGTGGAGCAGCATGCCATCCCGATCGGCTTCGGGGTGAAACTGGGTACCGAAAATTTCGGGGGAAAAGCGAATCGCCATCACCGCGCGTTCGAGATCGATGTGCGGCCGAATCTTTTCCAGGGCCAGGATGCGCGCGCCCAGCTCCGCAAAACGGTCTTCGCGGGGCTGGATAAATTGCCAGTGCCGAAAGTCCGCCACAAAGAAGGGGTCGGGCAGGTCCTTGAAGATAATATCGCGACGCCCCTCCGGAGTCTGGTGGACCTTGAAGGTGCCAAAAGACATCGACTTGCGCTCGGTAATCGAACCCAGTTGCCAATGGTGACACACCATCTGGAAGGAGTGGCAAATCAAGAAGAGGAACTTTTTATCTTCCCGCTCCTGATTCCAGGCAAAAATCGAGTCGATCAGCTCAAAGTAAGCCTTGTCCCAGACCCCATCGCCGTCGAGGGGACTACCGGGGCCACCGGAGGAAATGTAGAGGTCGAAGTCCAGACCCGGCAGTTCGCCTTTGGCCCGCACGTCAAACACCTGGTAGTCCAGTGTCGCCCCAAAGCTCTCGATAATTTGGCGGATGGCCCGCATGCCTTGGTTGGGCGTGTTGTCGTACAAATCCAGGACTGCCAGTTTCACTACTCGTTGTTCCATCGTGAGGTAATTATTATTCAAAAGGGGCGGCAAACAAATTGCGGTACTCCCTCAGAGTCCTGCAATTTGCTTACCACTTTTGCCCCACTGCCACCGCTACTTGCTGGCCGCTTTCTTGCGCGGCGCCTTGCGGTGAGCGGTTTTGGCCGTTACCACCTTGCCGCTGACGGCCTGGCTAGAAAAGGTACCCCAGGTCAGGTTCATTTTACCATCCTGGTGCGCCTTGGCCTTTTCGATCGCAAAAAGGGCAGCGTGCTCACCGACCCATTCAAAATTTTCATCACCAACCGAAGTCAGGTCGGCGTCGGGGGCGGGATTGCAGATTTCTATTGCGTAGGGGATTCCATCGCGGACGGCAAATTCTACCGTATTAAAGTCGTAGCCCAGTCCGTGACAAAGACGTAACACGTAATTTTCAATCGTGTTCAGTAATTTTTCGGAGACGTCAAATTCCGCTACGTAGCGCAGGTGGTGCGGGTTGCGGGGTTCGTAAGGCATGATTTTGACGTATTTACCACCGATACAGTAGCAGCGGAAGTAAGCATCAAAATCGATCGACTCCTGTAGCATCATGACCAAACGCCCGGTTTCGTTGTACGATTCAAAGAGCTGATCGGAATTGTTGACCTTGTAGACGCTCTTCCAACCGCCTCCCGCGTGGGGTTTCATGTACACCGGATAGCCTCCGAGGTAATCCAGCATTTTGTCCCACTCCATCGGAAATTTCAGGTTGCGGAAAGAATCGGCATTGGTGTCCTCGGGCATCTCCTTGGAGGGCAAGAGCACCGTTTTGGGAACGGGTACGCCCACTTTCTCGGCGAGGGCATTATTGAAAAACTTTTCGTCGGCACTCCACCAGAAGGGATTGTTGATGACGGCGGTCCCCGAAATCGCCGCATTTTTCAGATAGGCGCGGTAAAAGGGAACATCTTGAGAAATCCGATCGATCAGAACGGCGTAGTCCGTAGGAGCCGCTTGCATCACTTCGTCGACCAGGGCCAATTCGGCGTGAATGCCTTTTTCACCTTTGGCGTTGACGCGATCCACAAAGGCCGGTGGGAAGGTGTTTTCTTGTCCGAATAGAATTCCGATTTTTTTCATCATGCTGAAGGGAGGTTTAATTGGTTTTTTCGATGCCCACCGATCCGGTAGGGTACGCAGTTAAAACTAATGAATTTCTACTTAAAAATGTCTACGTCCAAGTCATTCCAACACCACTAAATGTAAAACGAACACAAAGCTACACTTTTCCAGAGCAAAAGAAAAGCCCAAGCTGTTGATTATCAATTAATTATATATCCACCTCGAAATATTTTTCAAAAGAATAATGGGCTGCAGCAAGGGAATCCGAATAGAATTTTGGAAACTTGCGGACTCTTGCAAAAAAATTGTCCTAAAGCACGGCTCTATGAATTCGGATTGGTGGCAAAAAATTCGCAATTTTTTTTTCGCGCGGTGGCGCTCCTCCCGGAGAACGCTCCACCAGGAGCGCTTTTCCCTACCCTCCACCCATCTGGACCGTACCGTTGTCCTCACCCTTTTTTACCCCCAGTCGCACCGGGGCCCACTCGCCCTGCTCCTCCTCAACGACGGCCAGGACATTCCCGCCCTCGATCTGGAGCCCAGCCTCCACCAGCTGTGGCAAGCGCGGCAGCTGCCTCCGCTCCTGGTCGTCGGCATCCACGCGGGCGATCGCATGCAGGAATACGGCACCATCGGACGGGCCGATTATGCGGGACGGGGCAACCGGGCGGCGGCCTACGCCCAATTCGTTTGCCAAGAACTCCTCCCCTACCTCGAAGGGCGCTTCCGTTTGCGACAACCAGTCCGCTACCGCGCCCTGGCGGGCTTTTCCCTCGGCGGCCTCTCCGCCCTTGACCTCGTCTGGCAACATCCCGAATACTTTGGCCGAGTGGGGGTATTTTCCGGCTCCCTGTGGTGGCGCTCTACGCCCTTCGACCCACAACGACCGGATGCCGATCGCATCATCCACAACCGGATCGCGGCGGGGCCCCGGCGGCCCCAACTGCGCTTCTGGCTACAGGCGGGCACCCACGACGAAACCGCCGACCGCAACAACAACGGCATCATCGATGCCATCGACGACACCTTGGATCTGATCAAAGTACTGGAAGGAGTCGGATACCAGCGGGAGCGGGATATCGTGTACGAAGAAGTGGTAGAAGGAGAGCACCATCCCCGTACCTGGGGACGGGTAATGCCTCAGTTTCTACGCTGGTGGGTTGCCGGGATGAAGTGAGTATCGGACTGACCCGCCATCAGCAGTATTTACCGTAGCCTACCTAGTGGTCCACCGCGTTTCTCACCGCCTCTACCTCGGCGATGGTTTTGGGGATAGCAGGTCCCAGGACGCGGTAGCCCCTGTCGGTGATCAGGCAGTCGTCCTCGATGCGAATGCCTCCAAAATTGCGGTAAGCCTCCAGCGCCTCGTAGTGGACAAACTCCGCGCAGTGGCCCTTGGCTCGCCACTGGTCGATGAGTTCGGGAATAAAATAAATCCCCGGCTCCACGGTCAGTACAAAACCCGTTTCGAGACGGCGCCCCAATCGCAGTGACCGCAGGCCAAATTGTTCGCTCCGCTGAATCTCCCCATCATAGCCAACCCAGTCCTCCCCCAAATCTTCCATATCGTGGACGTCCAGACCGATCATGTGTCCCAGTCCGTGGGGAAAGAACAGGGCCTGGGCTCCCGCCGCTACCGCGGCATCCACATCGCCCTTCATCAGGCCCAGGGCACTCAGCCCCGCCACGATCACCCGACCGGCCAACAGGTGCAGGTCGCGGTAAGGCACCCCCGGCCGCAGCGCTTCGATAACCGCCATTTCGGCATCCAGTACGATTTGGTAAATCTCTTTTTGCTGGGCCGTAAACTGCCGGTCCACCGGAAAGGTCCGCGTGATGTCTCCGGCATAACCTCCGGTGCTTTCGGCGCCGTAATCCCCGAGGATGAGCTGGCCACTCCGCAGCGTATTGTGGTGGTGGTGATTGTGTAGGGTTTGCCCATTGACGGTGAGGATGGCTTGGTAGGCCAGGTCGCCCCCGGCGCTACGGGCGACGCCGTGAACGGCACCGACCAACTGGGCCTCCGTCAGTCCCGGAGTGGCCATCCGCATGGCGATCCGATGCATCTCCGCCGTGGTGGCCAGGGCTTTTTCCATTTCAACAATTTCCTCCTCACTTTTGTAGGCGCGCAAACGAACGATGGCCTGGATCAGTTCGGTAGAGGCCGTGTCCAGTACCGTTGTCACGTCACATTGGAGGTATTCCGCCAGGCGGAGCTGAGTGAGGTGGCGGTAAGGGGGTGGGAAATGAATGGGGCGTCCCGCTGCCTGTGCCTCCGCCAGTACGTCGGCCAATGCCGCCCGTCCGCGGAGCTGGGCTGCGCCCACTCGGTCGGCCAAGCTACGCATACTCGGCTGGGGGCCCATCCATACGATGTGGTCCACGCTGACGTCATCGCCAAAAAGCGTACTCTCACCAGATTCCACGTCCAGCACTCCCGCCAGCCCCGCCTGGTCGAGTCCAAAAAAGTAAAGGAAGTTGCTATCCTGACGGAAACGGTAAGGATTGCCAGCGTAGTTCATTGGGCTGTATTCGTTGCCCAGGAACAGGACAAGGCCGCGTTTGACGTGCGAGGCGAGGGCCTGACGACGGTCGCGGTAGGTGGTGCTTGGAAACATAAAGGAGGATTCGTTGGATTATTTGGTATCTTGGACAATTTCGAAAAATTTGCGAGCAATCGAAAAATAATACTTGAATTATTTCGACCCGGAGTCGGCAAAGCATGATAACAGCAGCAGCTTCCTTTTGGCGTAAAGGTTTCCCTTCGGTACTGGTGGCGGTGGGGGGGATAGTCCTGAGCGGTTTGATCCTGGAGGTCGCCCTGCGGCTGGCGGGACGGGGCCCTTTCGTCAGCCAAGCTCCCCAAATTACTTCGGAGCCCGGGGCCGTACTTTGTCCCCACCCCCAGTTGGGACTCGCCCTACGGCCCGGTTCGTATACCGTACAAATCAACGAAGGCCTGAGCTACCACTGCCAGCGCCAGCCCGATTCGCCCCGCTACTGCGGACCGGGGCCCACCGGAGCGGCAGCCCCCGTACTTGCCCTCTACGGCTGTTCGCTCACCTACGGGATGGGCGTCGACGATACCACTACCTTTGCCTACCAATTGCAGCGAGCCCTCCCCCATTGGAAGGTGCGCAATTACGGGGTCCCCGCCTACGGCACCATCCAGTCCTACCTCCAATTGCGTCAGCAGTTGGCCGCTGGCGTCCGACCAACGATAGTCCTGCTCCACTACACGGCCCTGCACGATGCACGCAATAAGTTATCGCCCGTACAGCAAAAGTACTGGCGGGAGGCCTTTCAAAAAATCCCGCTCGACGAGGTGACGACCTGGCAAAAAGCGCGCTTTCCTCATCTCCCCAAAGTTGCCACCTCCCCCCTGGACATTCGGTGGTTGGCCCTAGCGGACATGCCTCAGCGGTGGACGGCGAGTCAGCATCTTGCCAGTAGTCAGGCCATCGAAACCTTGGTGGATCATATCTACGACAGCTTCCAAGCCAAGTCGCTGATCAGCCAGCGGCTCCTGTGCGCCTTTGCGGCGCTTTGCCGGGAGGCGGAAATCCCCCTGCTCGTGGTGGGGATGACCCAGGATCGGGCCACGGCTAGCACCCTGCGCTACGCCCGGCAGACCGGTATTTCCACGCTTGATCCGGCCGTTGATCTGGCCGCGGCGGCGTACAATTTACAGCCCTTTGATAGCCATCCCAACGGGCTGGCCCACCGCGCGTACACCCGAGCCATTCTCCGTACCCTGCGCGATCTTCAGTGGGTCAGTTCGCCGTCAGTATTGCCACGATTTTCCCAGCAAGAGTGGCGCAAATAGCGTAATTTTGTTTCGGCATTGAAGACCGCAATTATGCAGATTCGTACTTTTTTTATTGGCTTGGCGTTCCTGCTCTCGACGGGTGTCGGAGCTCAGACTGGGCTGACCGTCGACACGGGCTTGGAGCTGGGTTGGTGGTTGCACCAGATCGGGGCGCCGGAACGGGGCGTGTTTAAAACCCACCATACGGGTTCGCCTTTTGTCCAGGTGAGTTATCAGTGGCCCCTGCGACGCTGGCGTTTGGGTCTGGGGGTACGGGGCAGCTTATTTTTGGAAGACGACATGCGGGGCCCCACCGATTCGCGCCGCCGGGCCGAACGTTTGATCATCTCCGATATTGGCTTTATTCCCATGCTGCGAGCGGGGGTCCAGGTGGGCTACGAATTGCTCCGCCGGGGCAATTACGTCTTTGTACCGTCCCTCCAGTACGGGCCTTTTTTCTTCCAGACCAACCACCCCGATCGCGGTAATTTTGGCTACCAGCATTTTACCGAAATTCTGTTTACCCACGTGTGGAAACGCCCCAAGCGACACTGGATTTTGCGGATGAACTACAATACCCAGCGAATCTTTTTACGCGAAAAAAACCACCCCAACGAGGGCCACCAGCTATTTAGTTGGGGCATCGGTGTGGGGCTGGGATTTTGATCGCCATCGAACTTTGGATACGCGTACAGCGGATGAAAAAATATTACTTGATTTTCCTTTTGATGAGTAGCGGATGGGGACTTTGCGCCCAGTCTTCAAGCGTCGATACATCTGCTTGGCGGGGGGAGACCCAGGAGGACTTCCTGTTTCACTATTACGATCAGGATGGCATCCATTCGGCGGTGACGGGGGGAGTAGGGACGGAAGAACTCAGCGCTTACGACAGCCAGGTTCAGGTCTACATCCCGATGGACTCGGTCAGCCAACTCCATATCCGGGGAGGGGTCAATTACTACAGCTCCGCCTCGACCGATCGCATCGATACCAAAATCAGTTCGGCCTCAAGCAGCGATGTTCAGACCCAGCTGTACATCGATTGGGAGGAGGCGCCATCGGACCAGCGCGTCCGCTACGGGCTGGGAGTAGGAGGGGCGACGGAATCGGACTACCTCTCGGGTTCCATCAGCGGTTTTCTGGCCTGGCGCTCTCGCGACCGCAGTCGGGAATACCAAATCCAACCCCAGCTTTTTTTCGATCGCTGGCAATTGTTCTTTCCCGACGAGCTTCGGGGGAGCGTCTCCGTGGATACCGACCAGCGCAATGCCTACAACTTGGGCCTCACCCTTCACCAAATCATCGGCCCGCGCCTTCAGCTTTCCCTTTCCAGCGATTTGAGCCTCCAACAGGGCCTACTGTCGACGCCCTTTCACCGCGTCTACTTCCCCGGAGAAGAACTGCCCCGCCTCGAACGTTTTCCCAACTGGCGCTTCCGACTGCCCCTCGGCGGACGCCTGCACTACTACTGGGGCGACTTTCTGATCGGTCGGCTGTTTTACCGCTACTACTGGGATACCTTCGACCTTCAATCGCATACCATCCAGTTGGGTCTGGCCATCAAGATTGGCGCCAGCCTGACCCTCAGCCCCACCTACCGCTTCCACCACCAACTCGCCTCCCGTTACTTTGCCCCCTTCCGCGACCAAAGCCCCGATGCCCAATACTACACCTCCGATTACGACCTGGCCACCTTCGACAGCCAGCAGTGGACCCTGGGCATCCAGTACAGCCCCCTCTACGGCATCGGCCGCTGGCGCTACGGCAAACACCAGCGCCTCCAAGTCCTCAAAAGCTGGACCTTCCGCATCGGTACCTACCGGCGTAGCGATGGCTTGACCGCTTTCATGTTGAGTACGGGATTGGGCTTTAGCTTGTACTAAGGAGTGCTGGGAAAATGGATCGCAATCCGGCGACTAGCCGGGGATTTTGGATAGGGCCTGACGAGGGGTCTTGAGGGGTGTCCCGAATCCTTTCGGGACCATAAATTATTTCAAAAAAGCTTTCCACAACCCTTGCAAACCAGTCATTATCAATCCTTTGCAAGATCAAAAAAATCACCAAAAAAAAGGTTTCCACCACCAGCCCGCTACGGGCTGGGGACTGCAAAGGGCACTTTGGTAAGCCGCCCAACGGTCAATTTTGTGGAGGTACCACTGCTGACCGTGGTAACGGACCACATCGTCCAGTACGCTCACTGTGTCCAGGCCTTCGACAATGCCCGTGCCGACGGCCTTTAGAAAGGCTTCCTTGCGGACCCAGATGTTGAAGAAGGCGGACTGTGGATCGGTGGCGGCGTGGTAGTACTCTATTTCGCTGGGGTGGAAGAAGTGAACGATGGCCTGGCTGTCGATGGTGCCTTCCCGCTCGATGTCGACCCCAATGCCGTGGGGGGCAATGGCCAGGAGGACGAGATGGCCGGAGTGGCTGATGTTGAAATAGGGGGCCCGGGGGAGAAAGGGCTTTTTGTAGTGGTCGATTTGCCATTGGCGGAGGTCAACCGCTACGTTTAGGCGACGGAGGTGCTCGCGGATCATCACCCGTCCCGCCAGCCGACACTTGCGATCCTTCATAAAGCGGTAGCGCTCGATGTCGGCACGCATCGCGGGGGGCAGTTGCGCGAGTTCTTCGTCAAAACGCTGCTCACTGATTTGGCGGATGTCGGTGTAGAGGAGTTGGATCACCAGGGAAATGTACAAAAAAACTGTTGGCCTTCCAATCGGTAGGCCAACAGTCCAAAAAGGTAGTTAGGCAGTGAGACTTTAGCGTTGTACTAAAACCTTTTGGACAAATACTTTTTCCCCCTGGCGAATCGTCAGCAATAGGGTTCCGTTGGGAATGCGATCGAGGGGCAGTTGATCTTCGTAGTGACCGTCAAAGTCCGCCAGGTCTTGCTGGAGCAGTTCCCGGCCGTCCAGGGCTCGCAAGGCGATTTGGGTGGGCGAAACCTCGGCGTCAAAGCGTACGTTGAGGTACTCGTCGGCGGGGTTGGGAAAGGCACTAAAATTGTTCAGGCTGAGCGCGCGTACGGGATTTTCCACCGCGTCCCGCTCCGTTCCTTCCAAGCGGAACGCTACGGGGAGATTGAAGTAGACGCTAGCACTTTTACCATTGGCAGTTGCGCCGGGGGTCCAGGGCCCCAACTCCGTCTTCATTTGCTCCACGACCATCAGCACGGCCTCGTCACAGCCGTAGCCCAGCGAGCGCGTCACGCGGGGCTTGCGCAAATGGCCCTCGCTATCGATGATGAATTTGGTCATCACCATGCCTTCGATGCCACTCTGCTTGGCATCCTCCGGGTATTCGAGGTGCTCCATTAGGAATTCAAAGAGCTTGGCGTTGGAGCAGGCCTGGTCTTCGCAACCCGGCAGCAAGGGCATCCGGTCGGCCACTTCCAATACCTTTTCCTCCCCCCCGGCCAACTTGAACTTGACGGGCAGGTGCATCTGCACCGCTACCGGTGCGCCAGCCTGTCGGCCCGGCACCCATTGCGGTAGGTTTTTGACCACGCGCAGCACCTCTTCATCACAACCCCCACCGATCGAACGCATGATTTCGGGATCGTGGACCCGACCGTCTTTATCGACAATAAAGCGGGCCACTACTACCCCTTCCAAGCCCCGTTCGCGAGCGGCTTCGGGATACTGGATATTGGCGTAGACCTCGGATAACATTAATTGCTGGGTACAGGTTTTAAATGCTTCGCCCTCCAGGTCTTCGCAACCCGGCAGGTGGGGCATCCGATCCACCACGGTAAAGACCGCGCCTTCGGCGGTTTCCATAAAGTAGGCGGTCGTGCCGTTGCCTTTGGACCGGATTTGGATGGGTACGCCCCGCTCCGCAATCAATTCCTCCGCTAAGGTCTTGATCTCTTCGGCCCGCTCCGGGTATTGTAATACATAGGTGTCGTACTGCGCCCGGAAGCGCCCGAAAGCGGCTTTTCGGATGCTAAAATCAGTGGCTTCACTTAGGGATGCCAGTTCCTTTGCCAAGGTGCTTCGCACTTTGGCCGCTTCAAAAGGGTCGGGGTTGGTCACGACGGCTGGGGGATTCACTTCGGCCGTGGTGTTGTCAAAGTCCGTAGTGGAAAAGGCCAAGAGTAAAAACGCGGCCAGCGGCAACAAACCAAGGTATTTCACCAGCGCTATACGGCTGGAGGTATTTTTGGTCATCATAATAATGCGTTGTTTTAATTGTGAGTGAAAAATGGAGTGCGCCAAAGCAGGGTGTTGTCCGGACTGTGCTTGCTTTAGCAACAATTGGCCATATTGTTTTTTAGGGGCAGTATCGTAAACGGCGGCATCCGCCAGATATTCGTGGACATTGCGCAGGGCAGTTTTGTAATAGTAGATGGGAGGTAAAAACCAAAAGAGAATGCCCAACAATTCCAGCAGCACGATGTCGAGGCTGTGGTACTGACGCAGGTGCGCCAACTCGTGCTGGAGTACGTAGTTTTCTTCCTCGGCAGCTAGACGCAGGGAACGACTCCAGAACAGGTAGCGAAAAAAGGAAAAGGGCGAGTGGGTCTCCGAGGTGCGTACCAGTACGTACCCCCGCCGGGGTTCCACCACGCTCCGCTGGTACAAGCGGTAGAGCTGTCCAAAGCCCCAGCCCATCCGCAGTAGGAAAAAGACGGCGCCCAGCAAGTATGCCAGTGGCAGGATGCGAAACCAAAACGCAAGCCGCTCCGCCGTGGGTTGAACGCTGATGGCCTCCACCGTATACTCCAACTGCTGTACCGTGACGGTGACCGGTTCGAGAAAGTATTGCAAACCCTCTCCTTCCACCTCATCGACCGGTTGCCAAGGCAAGTCCAACACGGGAATCAATAGCCCGAGTACCAAGGTTCCCAGGAGGTACCAACGGTTGAGCCGAAAAAAGGTCTCCCCCCTCAGGAATAGGCCATAAAGCAATAAGAAAATGCTCCAGCAAATGCCCACCTGAATTGCGTAGTTAAGCATGGTCATCCTCTTTTGGTGGATCAAGGTCCTGTAACAGATCGTTGAGCTCTTTTGGGTCGAGCTTTTCCTTGACGACCAGGAAGGACACCAGGTTTTGCATCGAGCCATCGAAGTAATCCGTCACCAGTTTGCGGAGGGTCCGACTACTGTACTCCTCCTTACTCACCAGTGGAAAATACTCGTAGGTACGGCCGTAGGCCTTGTGGTCGATAAATCCCTTCTCCTCCAAAATCCGTACGATGGTCGAGATCGAGCTGTGAGGGGGTTTGTTGCCGCCCTGCTCGGTAGCAATCATCTGCCGAATATCACTGACCGTGCAGCGTTCCAATTTCCAGATCAGCTGCATGATCTCCTCTTCGGCTTTGGTTAATCTTTTCTTTTGCATAGACATCCGCTTTTTACACCGGGGTGGTGCGCTGGTTCGCTTCAAAGGTATAACGTATTTTTTAGCTTATCAACTATTTAGTACGCTTTATAACGTAAAAATACGTTATAAAAACAAAACCACCTCCTAACCAACTGTAAATCAGTACATTTAGAAAGCAAACCCTTAAACAAATAAAAATAATTAGTATTTAATAAATACCTTTACAATGGTATTGTCCCCGCTGGGTGGGAACTGTATCTTTGTAATGTCTTTAACAAACACCCACACTTCTTTCCCCCCATCTACAAACTACGAACATTCCCGACGGCTTAGGAAACCGCGACCACTTACAATACAGATTTTGAGGAAAAACTAGAACATCCACCCACCCGTGTCCGCCTACAACAAGCGGACCCACCCGGTACGGCCCTAAGTGGCGTACCCATCTATGAGCAAACCACATTGGGGACAGCAAAACACAAGATTAGAACAGACTCTTTTTATAGTTCAGACGAAACACGACTTCTCACCCGAGTCGCGCTGGCCAGACATTCAGGTATCCAGCAACAAAAAACTCATGCAATTTATGGATTAGGGCTGCCCGCCAATTTTCGGGCAGCCCTTTCTTTGGTCTTAATCAATATATTCGTAGCGATTGAGGAAGCGGAAGCCGAGGGTGACCTCCAGGGTCGTATTGTTGAGCTCGCGGCTGGGCAGGTTGATGAGCATGGAGTTGTAGGGATTGGTCACGTTTTCGATGGGGGGCTGGCGGTACTGATTCGAAAAATCGGGATTGACCGTCACCTCCAACAACACGCCGATGAGATCGGTAATACTGAATTCAAAACCTCCCCCCACGATAACACCGTAGTTGAAGCGCTGTACGAAGGCGTCAATCGGGTAATAGGGAGCCAGGTTGTTGTTGAAGATTTCGTAGTCCCGCAAATTGGTATTGACGGTGTAGTCGCCCCGCAAACCCATAAAATAGTAGACGCTATTGTAGCTGTCGCCCAGGGGGCGGCGCTGTTTTCCCCCGATGGCCAGGGAGATGTTGCGAAATTCGTAGCGATCGTTGCGACCGGGCAGGTCGCGCAGATTGCCCGAGTTGTCGCGAATGGTTCGGGTAAAGGTACGTACGGCCCCGCCCCGAACGTGATAGCCCGCCTGGGCAAACACGGCAAACCGCTGGTCCTCCGGCGCCGACTCGATAAAGGCAATCCCGTGGTAGGACAATAGCGGATCGCGCTGGTTGCCGTTGCCATTGACGCCTCCCCACTTTTGGAAGCCAATGCTCAACCCCCCTTTGGCACCGAAGGCAAAGCCTTGTGCCCCCAGGTCGCTGCCCAACAGCGCGATGAATAATAATCCCAGTACATATTTTTTCATGGTC
This sequence comes from uncultured Saprospirales bacterium, assembly GCA_937899855.1. Classification (GTDB taxonomy): domain Bacteria; phylum Bacteroidota; class Bacteroidia; order Chitinophagales; family Saprospiraceae; genus CALLVY01. Next base: position 45,089 of record CALCCH010000559.1, read on the forward strand.
CGATCGTATTGGTTCAAAAAAGTCATTTTAGTCCACCATTTACTTGACCCGCAAACGCTGCCCCACGCTGATGATGTTGCTGTCGAGACGGTTGAGGGTCTTGATCTCCTCCACGGTCGTCCCGTAGCGACGGGCCAACCCAAAGAGCGTCTCGCCCTTGATCACCTCGTGGTACAGCTCCGCCCCCCCCGCTTCTACCTCTTCCTCAATTTCGATCACCGGCTCGTTGAAGTCGATCTCAAAACCGGGCGTCTCCGGCTCCACTTCCTCTTCCCATTCCAATTCTGGGCTCTCGGGATCACCCTCGGGGATCACTTCGGAACGCAGTGCCGGTGCCTTTTTTACCCGGGTCCAACCCCGGATCTTAAGCTGGCTTCCCGTCGCCGGTTCGGAACCTTCCTCCATCCGGTTTTTGCGGTACAGCTTATCCAATCGCAAACCGTAACGCTGGGCGATGGAAAACATCGTTTCCCCCGCACGGACGAAGTGGAACTTCTTTTGCCCCCGGTAACTCGAGCGCTTGCGCTGGAGGTATACCCGTTCGTTTTTACGCAGGGCCTGATTGGGATCGTTGATGCGCTCGTTGTACTTGAGGATCCGACTGATCGACACCCCGGTACGCAGGGCAATATCGGCGGGTGTTTCGTTGGCCACCGCCAAAACCAATTTGACGTCATTGACGCGCTGGATGCCCAGGGCCAAGTCCTCCGGCGGGCCGGTATCTTCAATCGTTCCCGGCAGCATGCGGTCGTAGCGGTAGAGCTGGTAACGCTCGATGATGTTGATCAAATTCGTCGCGTAGGTCGGGCTCGTCGCGTAGCCCGCTTTCTTGAGCCCGCGGGCCCAAGCTTTGTAGTCGCGGGGATTGAGGCGGAAGAGAAAACCGTAGCGGAAGTTTTTATTGGGATCGCGGAGGAACTCGGAATGGGCAACAAAGGAGGCGTCAGCATTGCGGTACACGCGGAAGCAAGATTTGATCAGTTTGCCGTTTTCGTCGTAGTCATCGTCCTCGCGGTAGAAGGTTTTCCCCTCCCAGCGCGCGCCGCACTTCATCCCGAAGTGGTTGTTGGCCCGCTTGGCGAGCGTACTCGTTCCGGCCCCCGATTCGAGCAGGCCCTGGGCCAACTTGATGCTTGCGGGACCCCCGGCCCGATCCATCACAGAAATGGCAATATCTATGTACTTTTCGATATAAGCCTCGCGATCGGATTGCTGTCCAAAGATTTGCCAACCTGCTAAAAGGGCGAGGAAAATAAAAACAGGACGCTTCCACATAAGTTCAAGGGGTTTTGTACGTTTGTGTTGAGAATCTTTCAATGCTTGGTAAAACGGTTTTCGCAATGTTCAAAATTATTAGCACCGTCGGGCTTTTATTTTTTTTAACGCTCAGTGGTGGGTTCACCGCTTGTAAAGATACAAACTCCCGCCAAACCACCACCGAGGTATCGCCGGATACTTTGGCTACGGCAGGGCAGTAAGGAGGGGGGGGGAGTGCGGCGGGGAGGGGGGGAAGGGGGGGGGGGGGGCGGGAGAGCGAGGGGGCGGGGGGGGGAGCGCGG
>CALCCH010000560.1 GCA_937899855.1 uncultured Saprospirales bacterium
GGTCGCCATCTCTACGGGCCGGATCGGCGATGTGGTGATCGACAATTACCACCGCCCCAAAACCTTTTTCACCGATTTTGTCCAAACGGGCTGTCCCAACGTCATGAGCTTTGCCGAAAAGATCGACGGCGGCTTTGGCAAACGCGGTGGCTGTCTGTTTTACGAGGTGGGTTGCCGTGGCCCCATGACTCGGGCTTCTTGCAATCGCATCCTGTGGAATCGCCAGTCGAGTAAAACGCGGGCCAATCACCCCTGCCTGGGTTGTACCGAACCGGGCTTTCCCCACAACGATCTGGTCAAGGGCAGCGTCTTTAAGACGATGAAGTACCTGGGCTTTTTACCGAAGGAAGTACCTACCGGAGAGAGCAAACTGGGCTACTATTTCAAGGCGGGTATCCATAAGGTACTGCCCACTCCCAAAGCAATTAAGGAGACTTCCAAGTAAACGCGATTGCTTTTATTGAATCAACCTAAAATCAACCAATAATGGCTTTAAAAGAATTGAATATCTCGCCAGTCGGTCGGGTAGAAGGGGACCTGGATGTCAAGGGCTACATGGAAAGCGGCGTGGTGACCCGAGCCCACACCCAGGCGGCGATGTTTCGTGGTTTTGAGAAAATTCTGGCGGGCAAAGACCCCCAGTCCGGGCTGATTGTGACGCCCCGCGCTTGTGGTATTTGCGGTGGCTCGCACCTCTACTGTGCCTCCTCGGCGCTGGACGTAGCCTGGCAAACGACCCTGCCGCCCAACGCGCTCCTGCTCCGGGCCATCGGACAGGCTACGGAGACCATCCAAAGTATTCCGCGCTGGTTTTACGCCATCTTCGCCACCGATATGGCCAATAAGAAATTTGCCAATAAGCCCCTGTACCAGGAAGTGGTCAAGCGCTTTGCGGCTTACGTGGGCACCTCCTTCCAGACTGGCGTCACGGCCAGTGGTCGGCCCGTCGAAGTGTACGCCCTCTTCGGTGGCCAGTGGCCGCACTCGAGTTACATGATTCCCGGTGGGGTCATGTGCGCACCGACGCTCAAGGACATCACCCGGGCCCACGCCATCATGAACCAGTTCCGCAACGATTGGCTGGAACCCGTCTGGTTGGGTTGTTCCATCGAACGCTACATGCAGATTCAGTCCTGGGACGATCTGATGGAGTGGATGGAGGAAAACGAATCCCACCGCAACAGTGACTTGGGCTTGTTCCTGAGGGCGGGGCTGGAGTTTGGCTTGGACAAATTTGGGCAGGGGGTTGGAAAATTCCTCGCTTGGGGCACCTACCTCCACCACGAGATGTACAACCAACCCACCATCGAAGGGCGTAACCCGGCCTGTATCAGCCCGTCTGGATTCTGGGATGGAAAGTACTACGATGCGGATCAAAAACAAGTGACCGAGCACATCAAGCACGCTTGGTACCTCAACCAGGAGGATGCCCTCCACCCCTTTAGCGAACCCGTACCTACCGCTTCGCCCAACATCCATTCACTCGAGCACACCGACTTTGGGGGCAAGTACAGTTGGTCCAAAGCCCCGCGCTTTATGGGACACGCTGCGGAGGCCGGGCCCCTGGCCCGCGTCATCATGGCCGCTAATCCCGCCAATGCGGACCACCAAATCCGCGATCCCCTCTTTGCCGACATCATGGATAAGATGGGCCCCTCGGTCTTTACCCGTGCCATGGCCCGGGTTCACGAGGCGCCGCGCTTGTACACGATGATCAACGACTGGCTCAGCCAGGTCCGACTCGATGATGAGTTCTACATCAAGCCCACCGAACGGGACGGCATTGGTTGGGGCGCTACCGAAGCGGCCCGGGGCGCACTGGCCCACTGGATCAAGATCAAAGATGGCGTCATTGAAAACTATCAGATCATTGCCCCCACCACTTGGAACGTGGGGCCGAACGATAAAGAAGGCAATCCCGGTCCGATCGAATCGGCGCTGGAGGGTACCGAGATTGAGGATCCGCACGATCCGGTTGAAGTGGGAATGGTGGCGCGTTCTTTTGACTCCTGCCTGGTCTGTACCGTTCACGCCCACGACAACAAGACGGGCAAGCAACTGGCGAAGTTTAAATTGTAAATCAAAATTCATAGTAACGGAGCCCCGAAATACCTCGGGGTTCCGTTTCTTAACGCGGCGATCATGAGACAGACGATGGAAAGTACAACCCGGCAAACGGCCATTTTAGGATTTGGCAATCCGGTCCGCGCCGACGATGGGGTAGGGATATACGTCATCGAGCAATTGCAACACCGACTGGGAACGCGCGACGATCTCAGTCTTTTTGATATGTGGACCTCGGCTTTTGAGGTGCTGTTTAAAATCAGGGGCCACGAACGCATCATTTTGGTGGATGCCGTGATCAATACGGACGAGCCGGTGGGAACGCTTTACAAGGTGCCCGCCGCCGAATTGGAGGCCCAAATCGAAGACGATCCGCTGGTCTTTCTGCACGGTTTGAAGTGGAATCAGGCCCTGTCCTACGCGCGTAAGATGCTGGGGGCGGACTATCCCGAAGACATTGAGGTTTACCTGGTGTCGATTGAAAGTACCCGCTTCAACGTCGGGATGAGCGAGGCCGCCATTGCGGCGGGGGATCGCTTGGTCGACATTATTCTTGGTGACCTCAACTCCTAGCCCATGTTTATTCCTCCCGACCGACTGAAGTACCATTTTGCACGTTCGGGTGCAGCCCAGAGCGCGATTCGCCTCCGGGCTTCGCACCTGTTGATCGATACGGTGATGGCGCAGCGGGTCTTTGGCGATACCGCCAATGCCTACCTCGTGTACTACCCGGAGCGGCACGTCCTGATGCTCGCCTCGGTGGAGGACGAGCTGTTCAAGAGCCTACACAAGGCTTCACAACACCTACTCAAGGACCGCAACCGCCAGGGCGACAAAAGCATTGCCCTCCACGAGACACTCATCGATCACCAAATTCCGGCGGCGGATCGCGACTTGGAGTACGAGTTTGCAGCCGAGCTGGGGGTTTTAACCGTTTTTCTTTAATCCTAAAATGCCCGCGATGTATTGCTCTCCCGACATTCCCGAGTATGCCTCCCCCGAACTGCTGGGGACCGATCGGGACTTGCGCTTGCTCCATGAAGACAAGTGGCTACAAGATACCGAGGTGCGCTACCTGCTGGTGGAGCGAAGGAGCCGCTGGCACCTTACGATGATCTACATCGATATTCACAATCCCCTACGCTTTATCTGTCGAAAAATCGACACCTATCCTTCCGCTAAAAAGGCCACGACCTTTGCGGAAATTTTACAACGGGGCATCCGCAAGGACGCCCGGGGAACGCTCAAAACGAATCGAGATGCTTTCTATTTTTGCGACAACTGAATACCATTCCCAGATCCACGCCATCCTGGAGCGTGAGGACCGACTGTCCGAGCTGGTAACGATATACGACCTGCTGGAGCGGGCACCCCGCTCCAGCGCACACTGCCTTATTGTTGATGCGCAGGGCTTACGCCTGCCCATCGACTGGTACAATCTGGCCCCTCCCTATCTGCTTCCGAAGCAACTGCCCTTCGAGGCCGAAAATCTGTTGGGATTAATTTTTCTACAACTCGACAATTGGCCCAAGGTCCAGGAATACCTGGCGGACCGCCCCGAGCTCCTCCCGGAACTGGAGCGGTTTCACGGTCTGAAGAGTGGCCAACAAATTCGCGAGGTCGACCGGTTGGAAGCGGGGGATACGCCCTGGGAGCGCTACCGGCGGGCGCACAACCAAGCGGTGCTTCGACACTACGGCTACCTGGCGGAGGAACAAACCTTTGCCCGGATTCGCCAAGCGTACGATACCGCCATTGCCCATTCTCCTCACCCGGAGTACGCTGCCTTTAGTACCAAACACCTCGCCACCCTGCTCCTCGATGCGGGCCGGATCGAGGACGCCGTAGCGGTTTTACAAGGCGCGGAGCACGAGGCCCTGTCGCCGGATGCTCGGATGGCCCTCCGAGCCCTGTTGAGTCAGGTATGGATGCAGCAACTCCGGGTTCCCTACGATCCCAAGCTGATGACACAACTCAAGGATACCCTGTGGGAAGTCATTCAGTACCTTGAGGAAAACGACCGTCCGGTGGAGGCTGGCTTACACCTAACGGATGCCGCCCACATTGCCAACATCTCCAATAGCTTTACCGAGTCCCTGGGCTACATCAGTAAAGCGATTCGCATTTTCGACGAGGCGGAGCTGAGTGAGCTGGCGGGCAATGCCCAGTTGCGCAAGGGGACCCTGTTGTACACCTGGGCCCAAAACGGGAATCCCCAGTTTTACAAACCCGCCGTGGAGGCTTACCAACGGGCCCTGCAAGTATTCCGCAAGGACTTGACGCCCGACGTTTTTGCCGACATCCACCACCACCTCGCCGTGCTGTACGCCGAGATGCCCAGCGAACCCAAGAAGCGCAGCATCTGGGCTGGCGTGGCTTCCGCTTCTTTCCAGGAGGCCCTCGATTACTACACGGCCGAAAGCCACCCCTACGAGTACGGTCGGATTTGCAACAACTACGGCAACGCACTGACCAAGTTCCCCCCCGCGGTACATTCCGACAACTACGAAAAGGCCCTGTTCTACTACGCCGAGGCCCTCCGCGTTCGCGACGCGCGCTACCCCTACGAACGGGCCATCAGCTTGCTCAACTTTTTGGAAGCCAGCTGGAACGTCAGCAATCCCGACGAATCGTTCAACGAGGACCGCTACCGCGACATGGTCGGTAAGGCCGAAGAAGTCCTGCAACTCGTCGAGGCCCCGGAAATGATGGAGGCGGCCCGAGGACATTTACAAGCCCTCGCCCAGCTCAAAGCCGTGGCGGTTAAATAAACATAGATGCACGAAATCTCTTTAGTCCGCAGTATCTTCAATACCCTGTCCGCCGAGTTTTCCCCGGAGGAGTTGGCCACTTTAGAAGCCATCGACCTCAAGGTGGGACTCCTGTCCAACGTCGAGCCCCTGCTCTTGCAAAATGCCTTTGAGGCGGTTACGACGGCGGAGCAAAAATTTGAAGCGGTCCAACTCAACGTGGAGGTGATTCCGATTGCCATCCACTGTACCACTTGTGCCCAAGACTCGCCCGTCGAGCGCTACAAGTTTGTGTGCGCCCACTGCGGGCAAGCGAATAATAACGTAGTTCGGGGAACGGAGCTCCTGATTCACCGCGTCCATTTTGCGGAAGTCGAGCCCGAGGCCCTTTCATCCAATCAAGCGAAATAAGTCATGGATAAAATTCAAAAATCAAATCGCGCCGCCCGCGGTACGGTTACTTGCGACAATACGACCCTCCACCTCCTCAAGGCCAACGACTTTGTAGCCACCAGCATTCGCAATCGCATGGCGGAGCAGAATATCCTGTTGATCAACATCACTTCCTCAGCCGGCAGTGGCAAGACCACCTTGCTACAAGAAACGGTCCGGCGTTTGAAAGACCGGGTAAAGCTCAAAATTCTGGTGGGAGACATCGAAACCGAACGCGATGCCGATCGCCTACGCGAAGTGGGGGGCGATGCCCTCCAAATCGTAACGGGGGGCATCTGCCACCGCGAAGCCCAGATGGTTTGGCAAGCGATGGAAAGCCTCGACCTGGCGGGGGTAGAACTCCTCATCGTCGAGAACGTTGGCAACCTGGTGTGTCCGGCCTCTTTTGACCTGGGCGAAGATTACCGCGTTACCCTGATCGCTACGACCGAGGGCGACGACAAGCCCAAGAAATATCCGCGGATGTTTCTCACCAGCGAGTTGATGTTGATCTCCAAAGTGGATTTGCTGCCTTACTTGCCCTTTTCGGTAGAGGCCGTCACGCGGGACGCCCGCGACATCAATCCCGACATTGGGGTGCTGGAGTTGTCGACCGTCCAGGGGACGGGCGTCGAGGCGTGGTGTGATTGGTTGATGGAAAAAGTGGCGGCCAAACGCGGGGTAGCGAATGGAGCCAGGGTGGTATAAAGACAGCAATGGATACTTGGAATCTACACTTGGAAGGACAGGTACAGGGCGTTGGCTTTCGTCCCTACGTTTACCGACTCGCTCGGGAGTGGCAACTCCGGGGCTGGGTGAACAATGGGCGGGATGGCGTGCGGATCGTCTTTAATGCCGAGGCGGCGCGGGCGCGCGCTTTTGCTCGGGCGGTGGTGACCGGAGCTCCGGTAATGGCCCGGATTACCCATCGCCAACTATCCGCCACTACGTCCCAGCACTTCGACGATTTTAGCATCCGCACCAGCGATGCTTCTTCACCCGCTCCCACCAAGTTGCTGTTGACTCCCGACGCCGCCATCTGCTCCGATTGCCGTAGCGAACTCCACGATCCCAACAACCGCCGCCACGATTACGCCTTCACGACCTGTACTAACTGTGGCCCCCGTTACTCCATCATCCGAGCGCTGCCCTACGACCGCCCCGCCACCAGCATGGCCGACTTTGGGCGCTGTACCCACTGCCAATCCGAGTACGACCAGCCCGACGACCGGCGCTACTACTCCCAGACCAATTCCTGTCCGGCCTGTGCCGTGCCCCTGCGATTGTACAATGCCCGGGGTGAGCTACTTCACACGGAAGTGGAGGCGGTACTCGAAGCCGTGGTCCGGGCCTGGGGAGCGGGAAAGCTCGTGGCGATCAAAGGCATTGGCGGTTACCTGCTGACCTGTTCGGCTCGGCAGGCGACTGCGATACGGGAGCTGCGCCGCCGGAAACACCGGGCTCGCAAGCCACTGGCCCTGATGTATCCTCGGGATTACCCGCTGACGGGACTGCGTTTGCGGGAGTTGGAAAAACGCGCCCTCCGGAGTAGTGAAGCGCCCATCGTCCTGGCCGAGCTAGCGGATCGCAGCCAGATCGATCTGGCCCTGGAAGAGATCGCACCCCGCCTGGATCAGCTGGGTATCCTTTGGCCTTACGCGCCCCTCTTCGAATTGCTGCTGCAGCGTTGGGGACAGCCCATCGTCGCCACCAGTGCCAATCGGAGCAACGCACCCATCCACTACCGGGATGCCGACGCCTTGGAAGCCCTCGCCCCGCTGGCGGATTTTATTTTACAACACGATCGGGAGATTCGGATGCCGCAGGACGACAGCTTGGTCCGGTGGACGGCGCGGACGCAGCAACGGATCGTGCTGCGGCGTTCGCGGGGTTGGGCACCCACTTTTCTACCCAGCGATCCCAGCTGGCGGGGGGAGGGCTTGCTGGCCCTGGGCGGACTGCTCAAGGGCAGCTTTAGCCTCCGGCATGCGGATCAGACCTACGTCAGTCAGTACCTCGGCGACCTGAATCACTTTGCGGCCCAGGAAAATTACCGTCGGACGCTGGATCACCTGCTCGAACTACTCGACGCCAAGCCGCGGATCATTCTGGTCGATCAGCATCCCGCCTACGCCACCACCCAGTGGGGTAAAAACCTGGCGAAGGAGTGGCAAGTACCCTGTCGGGAAGTGCAGCACCACGAAGCGCATTTTGGTGCCGTACTGGGCGAAAACGATTTGCTCGATACGGATGCTGCGGTGCTCGGCGTGATTTGGGACGGAACGGGCTGGGGAAGGGATGGACAGATTTGGGGCGGCGAATTTTTTACCTACCAGCGGCACCAAATGCAACGACAAACGCACTGGGCCTACCGGCCCTTGCTGGCGGGGGATAAGATGGCGCGGGAGCCGCGGCTATCGGCCCTGGCCCTGACCCACGGCTTGCTGGAGGCCCGCTCGCTGGTCCGCCCCAAGTTTACCGATCAGGAGGGGAATATCTACGCGACCCTGCTGGGACGTGGTTCCAAACTCCAGACTTCCAGTGTCGGGCGCCTCTTTGACGCGGTGGCTTCGCTCCTGGGTATTGTGGAGGTGCAGGACTACGAAGGAGAAGCGGCCATGCAGGTGGAAGCCTTGGCGCGGCAGTACTTCGTTCGGCACGACTGGCGGATGGATTCCCCCTACCTGGCGGATTACTGTGGAGAAAAAACGATTCCCACCCGGCAGCTCCTCCGGGAGTTGATCGCCGACCTGCGTCGGGGCCGGGCCACCAACTGGATTGCGGCCAAGTTTCACTACAGCCTGGTCCACCTGATTCGCGTCATCGCCGATCGCTGCCAAATCAAACGGCTGGCTTTTAGTGGGGGCGTCTTTCAAAATGCGGTGTTGGTGGATTTACTACGGCTGCATTTGGACGGGGCTTACGAGTTGTATTTCCACGAGCAGCTTTCGCCCAATGACGAAAACATTTCCTACGGTCAGTTGGTCTGCCACCAGATCGAACTGCGGCGTCGGAACATTTCAAAATTACAGATTACATCAAAAAATACCGAAGACCATGTGTTTAGCAATTCCCGGAAAAATTAAATCCATCGAAAGTCAGTTCGACGGTCTGGTCCGGATGGCCAAGGTCTCCTTCGGGGGCATCATCAAGGAGGCGAGTCTCGAAATGGTTCCCCAAGCCAAGGAAGAGGATTACGTTTTGGTTCACGTAGGGGTGGCCATCAGTGTGGTCGATGAAGAAGAGGCCAAACGTACCTTTCGCTATCTCGAAGAGATGGGCGAAGTCGCCGACGAATTAAACATCAACGATTTTCTCCCTGATAAGGAGGAGTATTCCGATTAAAACAACAAGATTATGAAATACCTCAGTGAATACCGCGATCCCGAGTTGGCCCAGCGCTACCTGCGTGAGATCGAAAAGACCGTCACCCGTCCCTGGACGATCATGGAGGTGTGTGGTGGCCAGACCCACAGCCTGGTCAAAAATGGCATCCTCAACCTACTGCCACCGGAGGTCAATATGGTCCACGGACCGGGCTGCCCGGTTTGTGTGACCCCCCTCAACCTCATCGACAAGGCCGTTTACCTGGCCGAAGAGAAGGACGTCATCCTGTGTTCTTACGGCGATATGTTGCGGGTGCCGGGTTCGGAAAAGAGCTTGCTGGAGGCCAAGGCCAATGGGGCGGATATCCGCATCCTGTATTCGCCGCTGGAGGCCGTAAAAATTGCCCAGGAAAATCCCGATCGGGAGGTCGTTTTCTTTGCGGTGGGCTTTGAGACGACGGCGCCGGCCAATGCCCTGTCCGTGGTACACGCCCAGCGCCTGGGACTCGATAATTACGCTATCCTCGCTTCCCACGTACTCGTTCCGCCCGCCATCGAAGCCCTGCTCAGTGATGAGGAATGTCTGGTCGAAGGCTTCCTGGCCGCCGGGCACGTCTGTACCATCATGGGGCTGGAAGAGTACTTTCCCCTGGTCGACCGTTTTGGGGTCCCCATCGTCGTTACTGGTTTCGAACCGGTTGATATCTTGCAAGGGATTCTGATGGTGGTCCAGCAATTGGAACGGGGGGAGGCCAAGTTGGAGAACCAGTACGCCCGGATGGTCCGAGAGGGGGGCAACCCCAAGGCGCGGGAAACGATCTACGAGGTATTTGACATCACCGACCGGATGTGGCGGGGCATGGATGTGATTCCCCAGAGTGGCTACGGCGTTTGCCAGGCTTATCAAAAATTTGATGCCCAACGCAAGTTTTCGGTCGACATTCCCGAAGCTCCCGAGAACGCCAGTTGTATCGCGGGAGACATCATGAAGGGACTCAAGAAGCCCTTTCACTGCCCCAACTTTGGGACCCACTGCAAGCCCGAAAATCCACTCGGCGCCCCGATGGTCAGCTCGGAGGGCGCCTGTGCGGCGTACTACCATTTTTCCGATCGCATCCACCAAATCGAAAAACAATCGGCCTAGTGATGAGTACTTCAAAAAACGCGAAGAAAATAGAATGGCAATTGCAATGCCCCATGCCCAAACTGGACTTTGAGGTGATCACCCTCGGACACGGTAGTGGTGGATTGTTGACCCACCGCCTGCTAGAGAGTGGGGTTTTTGAGCTGTTGAAGAACGAACAGCTCGATCGTCGGCACGACGGCGCGCTGCTGCACCTCCAGGGGCCCACGGCCTTTACCACCGACAGCTTCGTCATTTCCCCCATCTTTTTTCCGGGGGGCAATATCGGAGAGTTGGCGGTCAACGGAACGGTCAATGACCTGGCGATGTGCGGGGCCATTCCCCGTTTTCTCTCCCTGAGCTTTATCATCGAAGAGGGTTTGCGGATGGAGGAATTTTGGGACATCGTGGTGGCGATCAAATTTGCGGCGGAAGCCGCGGGCGTGAAGATCGTGACGGGCGATACCAAGGTGGTGGAACGGGGAAAGGGCGATAAGATTTTTGTCAATACTACTGGAATTGGCACCTTGCACCCTCGGGCGAAGATCGACCTGGGGCGCGTGGGCGTGGGGGATAAAATCATCGTGAGCGGCAACGTAGCGACGCACGGCATCGCGATCATGTCGGTACGCGAGGGCTTGGAATTTGAGACGACGATCGAAAGTGATACCCAGCCCCTACACCACTTGGTGACCGCACTGCTGGACCGTTTTGGACCGGACGTTCACCTCCTGCGCGATCCGACGCGGGGAGGACTGGGAACGGTACTCACCGAAATTGCGCGGGAAGTGGGCCAGGGCATTGAATTGCACCAACGGGATTTGCCGATTGACGAGCAGGTCCGTGGCGCTTGTGAAATCCTGGGACTCGATCCCTTGTACGTGGCCAACGAAGGCATCTTTATTGGCATTGTGGCGGAGGGGGTAGCGGAGGAAGTGGTGGCGGAGCTGCGTGGCCTACCGGGCGGGGCGGAGGCGGCCATCATCGGGGAGGTCGTAGCGGCCCATCCCCGGCAGGTGATCCTGACCAGTGCCATCGGCGGCAAGCGGGTGGTCAATATGTTGGTGGGCGAGCAGTTGCCCCGAATTTGTTAAGACTACTACAAGCGCCGTGTGGGTATGAAAAAAGCATTGGAAAACCGGGAAGACATTGAGCGATTGGTGCGCGCCTTTTACCAAAAAATGCTGGCCGATCCCGAATTGGGTCCCCTGTTTCTGCGGGTGGCCCAAATTAGCCTGACCGAGCACCTGCCCCCGGTCTACGACTTTTGGGAGAGTGCCCTTTTCCAAACCGGAAGCTACCGGCACAACCTGATGGACATCCACCTGGCGTTTCACCAAAAGCACCGCCTGGAAAAAGCACACTTTGACCGTTGGTTGGAATTGTTTACCCAAACCGTTGATGAATTGTTCACCGGCGAGCGAGCCCAGGGGGCGAAGCAACGCGCCCGAACCATCGCCACCATTATTCAACTGAAAATTGACCACCTTGAAAAGCAACGACTCGAATTTGGCAACTAAGGACTTGCCTCAATTGGTGGGGGAGACCCACCTGTTTAAGGGGGCGGAGGAAAGTCCCCTACTGGCTCCCCGTGGGGTCTTTATGGTTCGGGGACAACTGTGGGTAGCGGATACGGCACAGAACCGCGTCTTTTGCTGGCGGGACCTACCCACCACGGAGTTTGCGGAGCCGGATTTGGTGCTGGGGCAGGTGCAGAGCGCAGCAACGGGACGCAATGCGCAGGGTAAGGTCAATGCCTCGACCTTGTTTTATCCCTCGGGCTTGTGGTCGGATGGGCAGCGCATGATCGTAGCCGATGCTTGGAATCACCGGGTACTGATTTGGCACGATTTGCCCACCCGCGATGGCCAGCCGGCCGACGTGGTACTGGGGCAGCCCGACTTTAGCCACAATGCGCCCAACGTCGCGGGGATTGGTCATCCCCCCACCGCGCGTTCGCTACACTGGTGCTACGGGGTATACTCCGACGGCGAGCAACTGTGGGTGGCCGATACGGGCAACCGGCGCGTGTTGTACTACCGCCAGATTCCGCAGTAAAGTTACGCGGCCGCCGACGGCGTCATTGGCAAGTCCAGCTTTACCGAGCGCGACTACGAAAACGAAGATCCGATTTGGCCCTACTCGGTCAAGATTGGTCCGCGGGGGGAGCTGGCGATTACCGATACCCAATACTATCGGGTGCTACTGTGGCGCCACTGGCGGGATGCCCTGACTCAAAAGGCGGAGCGCATCATCGGCCAGGCCGATTTTGCGGGCAACGGGCAGAACCAGTTCCAATGGTTCCCCCGAGCCAATACACTCAATTGGTGCTACGACACTTGTTTTTACCGCGATGGCCTGTGGGTGGCGGATACGGGCAACAGTCGTTTGCTGTGGTTTGCGCAGTGGCCGGAGCAATCGAACGTAGCGGCGGATAATTTGCTGGGGCAGGATGATTTTAACACCGGTAGCGAAAATAAAAATACCATTCAGAGTACGGAGGGCAGTTTTTATTGGCCCTTCCAGACTTGTGTGGAGAAAAAGACGAAGGTGGTCGCCCATACGGACACTCACAGCATCGTAATAAATCTATTGAATTTTTCATATGGAGAATATATTTAATTAGTTATTGTAATCGGTAGTGGGATTTAGTCACGCCTTTGAAGCGGATCATTTGGTGGCGGTGGGGAGCATCGTGACGCGGCGCGACCGTTGGGTACTGGCGCTAAAGGATGGCATTTATTGGGGCTTGGGACACAGCTCGACCATCTTGTTGATCGGTTTGTTGATGATCGTGGCGCGGGCTACTTTCTTAGAAGCTTACTTTGGCTTTTTTGAGGCGCTGGTGGGTTTGATGCTGATTGCGCTCGGTTTTTTTCGCTTGTACCGTCGGGGGAGGGGAGGCGCCGAGGAGGTGCCGCTTGCGGAGCAGGAAGGGCAGCACCACTTGGCTTACGGAGTGGGTTTGCTACACGGATTGGCGGGGAGCGGTGCTCTGGTGGTGCTGGTGATGGCGGAGTGGGCGGGTACTTGGGCGAGTATGGGCTACCTCCTGGTGTTTGGCGCGGGTTCGGTAGTGGGGATGTTGGTGGCGGCTGGTATCTTTGGCCTTCCTTTTTGTCGGCGTTGGACGGTAGGGGGCTGGTGGTCCGGGGGGCTGGTGTGGCTGTCCTCCCTGTTGTGTATGGGCTACGGTGGTTATCTATTCATCAGTCAAGTCCAACAATTTTACTAAATGCTACGCTTCCCAAGCAGCAACCATTAAGACATCCGTGCGATGGAAGAATTTGAACCCCGAGCCTTTATACGTTTTGCCCTGAGTCATTTTGGGCTTCCCCTACTCCGGGAGGAAGGGCCGTATTTTTACCTCGACCGGGGCTACTGCATCGAACTGGAGGGTCCCCAATTGTACAAGCTTTCCCAAAACGATCAAGTGATTGCCCCCTTTGCGGACTTGGAAGAAATGTGTATTTTTATACAAAAGGACCGGCAGCAGTATGAAGAAGATTGAGCTCAACATCATCGCCTTGGCCAATAGCGAATCCAGTGAAGGAAACTTTGCGTTAATTTTGGAAGAGCAAGCCGGCTTTCGGCGCCTGCCCATCATCATTGGCCCCTTCGAGGCCCAGGCCATTGCCATTTCGCTGGAGCGCATGCAACCCAAGCGCCCCCTCACCCACGACCTGTTTAAAAATACCCTGGAGCTGCTCGGCGCCCAGATCACCGAAATCCTCATTTCCGACCTGGTCGAAGGCGTCTTCTTTGCCACCCTCTACGGCACCCAGTCCGACGGCAGCCCCCTCCAGGTCGACGCCCGCAGCTCCGACGCCATTGCGCTGGCCGTTCGTTTCCAGTGCCCCCTCTACACCACCGAAGCCAATATGCAAAGTGCGGGCGTAGCGCGCGTCAGCCCGAGCAAGGCCTTTACCTACAAGCGGGGCAGTTTGTCCGAGTATTCGCGGGAGGAATTGGAGCGGTTGCTGGCCCAGGTGTTGGCCAAGGAGGACTACGAGAGTGCGTCGAAGATTCGGGATGCGCTGGGGAAGAAGGGGGGCTAGGGCCTAATCCCCCTCCACCAACACCAACAACTCATACGCCACCGCCGCCCGCTCATTCCGCGCTTCCTCCCAACTCATCGTACCAAAAGCCAATTCCCGCTACACCACCGCCAGCAGCCGCGCCCACCACACCAGCTTGCGCTCGCGCTGGGCACACCAATGGCCCAGGCATTGCAGCAGCCGCTGTAATGCCTCCTCTATGCGATCTTCCGCAATGAGCAGTTGAATGGTCTTGACCGGAATCATCAGTACGAAGTCTTGAACTACAATTTTCGGATCCCGGTGCCGCTGTCCTTACCCCCGATAGGGCAAGCGATGCAAAGGCGCGGGTGGTTGGGGCGTAGCCGAAGACCGAGCTGATGAAGGACGTCAAGTCAAATGTTTATCCTAAGATGGGATCAAATATCGGGCTATTCGATCCGGGGGAACGGACCGGGTCGGTCCGCTTGATATATACAATACGACCAATACAAGCCAAACGCGGCGCCATAAGTTTCGCATACACCGTACTGGTCCAAAAATAAATCGCGGCAAGACTTTACCAGGAGGGCTGGAGCCTCCCGAAATCATTATTAATGTGGAGGTCCCCACTAATATAGAGCCTTAACATTAGTTTCGAATACCACGCAAAGTGGAGCCGCTGGCAAAATTTTTTGAATGCTAAATTGGCGACATTGTGGTTTTATTCCTAAATTAGGGTGTTGTTAGTTCTGAACAACCAAAGATACTGCCCTTTATCTCAATATTCTGCCAGCCGCTAAGTTTGCTTTTTCAAGAGCGGCTTCAACAAAATCACACGTAGTAGCTAAAATTGTCAAAACACGTCTGAGTACGGAACGGTAAGTCCGGTGCTCAAACGAATCTTACTGTCATTGACCCAACAAATGTTGCGCTCGTGCAGTGCAACCCTAACTGCTTACCTAAGGCTTAACTGTAATCGCCGGGATTGATCCCCCCCAATCATTCCCTGATCCGTTGACGCCACGATCCGTTCGTCGTCTCCCAATCCAGTACCACCGGTACTGCTGGGATGTTTATGCCCCAACGCTAGGCCTTACTTTACTATTGATAAATTGTCTAACTGCTGTCGTATGAAGCATTTGTTCGCTTTTCTATTGCTGTTGGTACCCCTTTGGTCCCTCCCCTCGCTTTCCGCCCAAACCCAGGCCGCCTACCTGCGTTCTACCGTAGGTCAGCCCTGGAATAGTGCTACTAACAATACCATTATGGACGATGTGTTCGGCGCGGGCAGTTGGTCCGATCTGCGCTACGAAACCGTCGATATCGCCACGCTCCTGGCCGATCATACCCTGCTCTTTATGGAGGGCAGCGACGACAATGCCAACGAGCTGGAGACCTTTCTGACTACCCACCGCCCCGCCATCGAAAGCTGGGTGAGCAATGGGGGCAACATCTTTTTCAACGCCGCCCCCAACGAAGGCAACGGCATGAACTTTGGCTTCGGAGGCATCAGCCTCAGTTATAACGGAAGCAACAACACCGGCACCGCGCGGGCCTACGACGTTTCCCTGCCCCTCTGCAACGGCCCCTTCCTCCGCGTACTGGCCAACTGGTCGGGCAATTCCTTTGCCCACGCCACCATCAGCGGACCGGGAATGGATACCCTGGTCGTCGACCTCAGCAACGCCAGCCGCGTCGTCGTTGCCTCCAAAAATTGGGGGGCCGGGCGCGTTATTTTTGGAGGCATGACCACCGTCAACTTTCACAGCCCCTCCTCCGAATCTTTTAACCTCCGACGCAATATCCTGGAGTCGCTCAAGTTCAATCCCGTTCCCCTGGATGCCGGTATCGTCAGTGTGGATTCTCCACGCGTCTTTTGCGCGGGCCCGCACGACATCGAGGTGACCCTGGCCAATCTGGGCCTCGATACCTTGTTCGACGTTACGGTCAACTGGGAGTTCAACGGTGTCGCCGCCACCCCCCTGATGTACAATACGCCACTCGATACCTTTGGCAGTGGCAACAATACGGAGAGCCTGGTACTGGGTACGGAAAATTTCGTGGCGGGGCAGTTGTACACCATCAAGGCCTGGACCACCAACCCCAACGGAATGGCCGATACGGTCAACTTTAACGCTACCTCCACCGTGGTCGTCTCGCCCGGGCTGGCGGGTACCTACACGATCGGCGGCGCTACGCCCGATTATCCCACCTTCGCTGCGGCGCTCGCGGACCTACACACCTTCGGCGTTTGCGATTCGGTGACCTTTAACGTGCGCAACGGTACCTACAACGAACAGCTGGAATTTCTATCCGTGGCGGGTGCGGGGGCCAATAGCCCAATCGTATTCCAATCCGAATCGGGAGACAGCACGCAGGTGATCCTTAGCTTTTTAACAACTCCAGTTCGACCAACTATACGCTCCTGCTCAACGGTGTCGACTGGCTGACCCTCCGGGGGATGACCCTCGAAGCAAGCGGAACGAGCTTCTCCCGGGTGATTTCGATGATTGGTGGGGTCAACCACCTCCGCTTGGAAAATAACGTGATCCGGAGTAGTTCGACTACCTCCACGTCGACCAATCGCAGCTTGGTGTATTTTACCACCAATACGGTCAATGAGTTTTTACATGTTAGCCACAATGTGTTTCAGAATGGGAGTGGTGGTTTGTATTTCAACGGTCCTACGAATAACAACAACTACCTCGCCGGCTTGGAAGTGCTCGACAACGAGTTCGTCAATCAATACGCCTTTGGCATGTACCTGGTATACCATACCGGCGCCCTCATCGATGGCAATCGCTTTGAAGTCGGGGGGACTTACAATTCCTACCGGGGCATCCACCTGTTCCGCAATTACGGTTCGCCACGGATCACCACCAACCAAATGTACCTCCCCTTTGGTTACCGGGGAATTCTACTCGACGAAGTTTACGGTAGCGTGGCCGATCCCGTCTTGGTGGCCAATAATTTCGTGTCCGTTGATGGGACCAGTACTTCGTACGGGATTTACTCGGAGGATGGGACCTACCAAAACATTTTTCACAATACCGTTCGGGTAGGGAGTACTTCCCTTGGCAGTCGTCCCTTCATGGTGACGAGTGGCAACAACAAGGTGGTGTTCAATAATATCCTGGCCAACTACGGGGGAGGACTGGCCTTTTATACCAATACCCCCTCCGCCATCGGCAGCTCGGATTACAACGATCTGTATACCACGGGGCCCAACCTGGGCTTCTGGAGTGGCAACCAGGCTGATCTCGATACCTGGCGTACCAACAGTGGGCAAGACCTCAACTCGCTGTCGACCGATCCGCTTTTTGCCGATCCTACCAACTACGTAGTTCGCGAGATTTTGCTCAACGCCGCGGCCTTACCGACGCCCCAGGTACTTGGCGATATCGAAGGAGAACTGCGCGACGCCAGCCCCGATATCGGCGCCGATGAATGGACGCCGCCCAACAGCGACGCGTTCCTCGTTCAATTTCAACAACCGGAGGCGCCCTTCCCGGTGGGCAACCAGTCCGTAGCGGTCTTACTCAAAAACAACGGTACCGACTCGCTCTTTACCGCCGACATCGACTGGGCGTTTAACGGCAGTGTACAGTCGCCCTTCAACTGGTCGGGTACCCTGGGAAGTGGGGATACCACTACGGTTGCCATCGGTAGCATGGCCTTTGTCGTCAATCAGGATTATGCCCTCCGTGCTTGGGTATCGAATCCCAATGGTGGGGTGGACGCCGTGCCAGACAACGATACTACGCTGGTGGAAAACTTGTACGTCGCACTGGGGGGCAACTACACGCTCGGGGGACTCAGCCCGGACTTCAATACCTTTGGCGAAGCCGTGACCAACCTCACCATGGGGGGCGTAGTGGATTCGGTGATCTTTGACGTTCGCGATGGTACTTACAACGAACAATTGGTCTTTACCCCCATCCTGGGCGCCGGCGCCGATAAATCCGTTCGCTTCCAATCCGAGTTGGGCGACAGTACGGCGGTGACCCTTACCTTTGATTCCCCTTCGTCGGCCAACTATACGATCTATCTCAATGGGGTCGACCACCTGAGCTTTGCCAGGATGACCCTGGCCGCGACCGATGCCAATTACGGCCGCATCATCCACCTCGACGGGGCTTCCAATCGCATCCGCCTGGAAAACAATCGTTTGCTGGGCGTACCCGCCACGTCTACCTCCACAAACCGGGCCTTGATTTACAGTACCAGTGGCTTCGTCAACGATAGCCTTCAGTTGTACCACAATTATCTGCAAAACGGTAGCTACGGGCTGTACTTCCGAGCCAGTACGAGCCACGTATCGGGAACCGAAGTGGTGGGCAATACCTTTGAAAATCAGTACTACCGGGCCATGGATATGGACGAGCACAACCGCCCGGTTATCAACGACAACCTTATTCAAACCAATAGCGCCTCTACGGATTACACCGGTATCTATTCCAATGATTCAAACCTCGGGGCGGAGGTGCGGCGCAACCGCGTACTGGCCAATGCCTACGGGGCGGGGATGCGCTTTTTTGACATGACGGGGACGATCGCCAACCAGGCCTGGATCGCCAACAATTACGTGGAGATCGGTGCCAATCAGGGCAATACGGTGTACGGCATCTTTTTTTCCTCCGGGAGTTACCACCAGTTGCACTACAATTCGGTACGGGTTACCAGTACCGGACTCAACGCCAGTGCCCTCTACTTTTCGGGTGGGTCAAACAAGCGCTTGAGCAACAACATTTGGTCCAACTACGGTGGCGGATTGGCCTTCTTTACGAGCTCCACGGGTAATGTTCTCAGTTCGGATTTCAATAACTTTTTCACCCCCGGCCCCAATTTCTTGAGCTGGGGAGGTACCCTGTGGCCGACCTTGAGCGATTGGCAAAATGCGGGGAATCTCACCGAAGTCAATTCGATTTCGGTACCTCCTTTCTTCCGAGCCCCGAACGACTACCGCACCGCGCAAAGTGCGCTCAACGGGGCGGCCAATCCGCTGCCCGAAGTGCTGATCGATCTGGAAGGGGAAGTACGCGATAGCCTCCAACCCGATATTGGAGCGGACGAATTTGACCTACCCGCCACCGATGCCGGGGTGAGTGCAGTGCTCATTCCCGACATTCCCTTCCCCATTGGCAACCAATTGATCCAAGCCATTTTACGGAACCACGGTAGCGATACGCTGCGGAGCGTCACCATCAACTGGACGGTCAACGGCACCCCGCAGGCGCCCATCAACTGGACCGGGACCCTCCTCGGTAGTGATACCCTCCGGCTTGACCTCAATAGCGTCAACTTTGCCCTCAACCAAGCCTACGAACTGCGGGCCTGGACTTCCAGTCCCAACGGCGGTGCCGACCCCATCGCGGTCAACGATACCGCCGGAGTGGACAACCTCTACGCCGGTCTGACCGGTACCTACACCATCGGTGGGGTGAGCCCGGACTTTTCGGACTTTAGCAATGCCGCCAACGTACTCAACATCGGTGGGGTAGTGGGGCCCGTTACCTTCAACGTCCGCGATGGTGTGTACGAGGAGCAAATTTGGCTCCGCGAATTCCCGGGGAGCGACAGCCTCCGGCAGGTCCTCTTCCAGTCCGAATCGGGCGACAGTACGGCGGTCACCCTGCGCTTCGCACTCGGCAGCAGCAATAACTATTTGGTGCTCCACGACGGGACGCAGTGGGTACGCTGGCGTCAGTTGGGTTTTGAAAGTGCGAGTAGCCTCTACCAACGGCTAATGGTCTTTAGCAACGGTGCGGGCCACATCGATCTGGAGCAGAATTTCCTCCGAGGACCCGCTACCACCTCCACCACCACCCTGCGGGCCCTGGTGTACATGCCCAACAGTAACCTCATCGAGAACCTTCGCCTCCGGAACAATCGCTTCGTCGGGGGAAGTCACGGGATCTACCTTTTGGGCAATACGAATGGTGGCAACTACGCGGGCGGAATCGAAGTGGACGGCAATAGCTTTACCGATCATTACTACCGAGCAATGTATCTCGGTGGGCTGCGAACGGCCAAGGTGCGGAACAATACTTTTCTCAGCAATTCGAACTACTCCAACATCCGGGGCTTCGAGATTGCCAACAGTTACTTCGGTTTGGAAATGACGGGCAATCGCGTGTCGGGGCAAAATACCGGAATTGGAATCTTCCTCGATGATGTGTACGGTACGGTAGATCAAACCGTACTGCTGGCGAATAACTTCGTTCAGGTGGGGGGAACCAACACCGTCCAGGGCATTTACGTGGACCGGGGGAATTACCAAAAGATTTACCACAATTCGGTCAACCTGACCAATACCAATTCGAACAGCTACGCTTACTTTGCCAACTCGGGGAGTAATCGCCAGGTGTACAATAACATTTTTGCCAACGTGGGCGGCGGTCGGACCTACTACACCAACTCGACGACCGGGTCGCTCCAATCGGATCACAATGACCTGTACACCACCGGGCCCACCCTAGGTTTTTACGGTAGTACGACCTACGCCGATCTGGCCACCTGGCAAAGTGGGGCCAACCGCGACACCAACTCCGTATCGATCGACCCCTTGTTCGTTTCGGATACTGACCTGCACGTTACCAATGTCCTGCTGGACAAACTGGGACTGGGGGTCGCCGAGGTTCCCGTCGACATTGACGGGGAAGCGCGGGATCCGGCCCGGCCGGACCTGGGAGCGGATGAGTTTTTTACCGCTACCGAAGATGCCAGCCTCGTTTCGATCGACTCGCCAGTGATGCCCTTCGCCGCGGATTTGCAGTCCGTCTTCGTGACGGTGGTGAACAATGGTTTGGATACGCTCGAAAGTCTGGAGCTCTACTGGGAAGTGAACGGGGTGGTACAGGCGCCTTTCAACTGGACGGGCAATCTGCTCTCCGGCGAGACGGCGGATTCGGTCAACCTGGGCAACTTTACCTTTGAGTTGGATACTGCCTACACCATCCGCGCCTGGACGGCCAATCCCAACGGACTGCCCGACTTGGAAAACTTTAACGATACCACCGAAGTAAGCAATCTTTATGCGGCCCTCGGTGGAGAGTATACCCTGGGAGGAAGCAATCCCAATTTTATCAGTTTTAACCACGCCGCTACCAGCCTGGCCAACGGTGGCGTCATCGCACCGGTGACCTTTAACGTCCGCAATGGTACCTACGAAGAGCAGGTCAGCTTTGGGGCCGTGCTCGGTGCCGATGCGACCAATACCATTACCTTCCAATCCGAACAGGGCGATAGCAGTGCGGTCTTGCTCCGCTACGGCAACACCACCAATACCACCAACTACGTCCTCCAGCTCGACGGCGCCGATTACTTCCGCTTCCGCCAACTGAGCTTGGAGTCGACCAGCTCGGTCTACTCGCGAGTGATCTTTCTGTTCAATGGGGCGAGTTACAACGAGTGGACGGGCAATATCGTCACCGGCCCCAATTTGACTTCGACGGGCACCAACCAAGCCCTGGTCTATTCCACGTCCACGGATGATGAATACAATGTCTTCCGCTACAATCGCTTTGTGGAAGGCAGCTACGGCATCTATCTGATCGGAACCAATACGGCCAATACCGAACGCGGAACGGTTATCGAGTACAACGACTTTAGGGGACAGTACTACATGGGAATTCGATTCCTCTATCAGGATGCGCCGCGGGTGTCTTACAATACCATCGTTGGGAATAGCGTATACTGCTGTAGCTACTACGGGGTGTATACGAACAGCTGTCAGAACGACTGGACCTACCTGGGCAACACCCTGACCGATATCGACCACGGCTTTGGTTTTTACTTTACCAACACCGACGGGAGCCCAACGGCCCGTGGCCTGCTGGCCAACAACTTTGTGTCGGTGGGTCAGGGAGCGAGTCGGGCGAGCTACGGCATTTATTTGACCGCCAGCGATTACAACGATATCTACTACAATTCGGTACGGGTGGAATCGAGCAATGGTTCCAGTCGAGCCTTCTTCCTGGCGGGTAACGAGACCCGCGTCAAGAACAATATCTTCGCCAATTTTAACCAGGGCCACGCTTACTACAAGCAATCGGGCAACAACCTGGAGACCGACTTCAACGCCCTCTACGCACCCCAAGCAACCCTGGCCTACTGGGACGGCAGCAATGCGACGGACCTCAGCACCTGGCGGAGCCTCAGTGGGGGGGCAGCCAATTCGCGCAGCAGCGATCCGGCTTTTGTATCCCCCACCGACCTCCACGTCGACGATGTGGACCTGAACAATACGGGGATCCCCCTGGCCAGCGTCAGCGTCGACTACGACGGGGAGGCGCGGGATCCCCTTACCCCCGACATCGGTGCGGATGAATTTACCCCCATCACCACCAACGATGCCGAAGTACTGGCCATCCTCAGCCCCCAGCCCACGGTTCCCTTCGCGGCGGGTGTGCAGGACGTGGTGGTCGAAATCAAAAACAACGGGGCCGATACCCTACTGCAAGTCAACATCGACTGGACGGCGAATGGCTTGCCCCAGCTGCCTTATAGCTGGACGGGCTTCCTTGAGCCGGGCGAACGCGATACCGTGACCCTGGGAAGTTTTAACTTTAACCTGGGCTTCTCCAACAACCTGCTCGTCGTTAGCTCCCAACCCAATGGGCAAGCCGACAACAACACCAGTAACGATACGATTCAGGTCCAAGACCTGTATCCGGCGCTTTTGGGGACCTACACGATCGGAGGCTCCTTCCCCGATTTCCCTTCTTTTAGCGCCGCCGCCACCTCGCTCAACAACGGGGGTATCCTGGGTCCGGTCACCTTCCAAGTCCGCAATGGTACCTACAACGAACAGCTGATCCTGGGCTCCATCCGGGGCAGTGGGCCCGCCAACCCGATCCTCTTCCAAGCGGAGAATGGCCAATCCGATTTTGTACGACTTGAACACCAAAATAGCAACGTAAGCAATTATGTCGTACGGCTGGACGGTACCGATTACATCACCCTCCAAAACCTGACCCTTCGCTCCCTGGGCGTCTTTGCGCGCATCATCAGTCTGAACAACGGGGCCAATAACG
Source organism: uncultured Saprospirales bacterium (assembly GCA_937899855.1). Lineage (GTDB taxonomy): Bacteria > Bacteroidota > Bacteroidia > Chitinophagales > Saprospiraceae > CALLVY01. Next base: position 22,750 of record CALCCH010000560.1, read on the forward strand.
TAAGCATCCTCAACAACCAACTGATTGCGGCGGGCGACGATAATGACGAACTGATCTATTCCCAGAACGATACCGATCAAAACCTGCTCATCCAGGGCAATCGTTTTGTGGATGGTGGGTCCGGGGTCTTTCTCTTTGGGCAGAATACTTCCCAATTGGAATCGGGGACGCGGATTTTGGACAACGTCTTCGAAAATCAAACCCGCTACGGCATTTACCTCTACTACCACGATGCGCCCCTGGTGCTAGACAACCAAATAACGACCAACACTACGCGGAGTCAATACCACGGAATATTTATGCAGCATTGCGACCGGGACTTCCGCGTGGAGCGCAACCGCATTATCGGGGGCCGCGGCTACGGTATCCAAGCCAACCGCTGCGATGCCAATTTGAACGAACGGGCCCGGATCGCCAACAACTTTATCCAGGTGGGAGGAACGAATGTGGCCTACGGCATCTACGTCTTCAGCGGGCAGTTTATCAACTTCTACCACAATAGCGTTCACCTGACCAATACCGATCCCAACAGTCGGGTTTTTTACAATTCTTCGGGGGCGAACAAAAACGTCTTGAACAACGTCTTTGCCAACTCGGGTGGAGGACTGGCCTATTACGCGGCTACCAGCCTGGCTTCGTCCAACTTTAACGACCTCTACACCACGGGCCCCAGTTTGGGGTACTGGCTCGGCACGACCGTGAGCGACCTGAGTGCCTGGCGCGCCCTAAGTGGCCGCGACTTCAACTCGGTCTCGGCCAATCCGCTGTTTTACTCGGATAACGACTTACAAGCACTCCAAGTGGCGCTCGATAGCGCCGCTACCTCCGTAAGTGGCCTGACGATCGACATCGATGGCGAGGCCCGCGATGCGACCTTCCCCGACATCGGGGCGGATGAGTTTGACTTTCTCGAGGACGATCTGGGCATCATTGCCTTCCTCGATCCGCAGGAGGCTTGCGATTTGGGGAATGGCGAAAGGGTGAAGGTGGTGGTCCAAAATTACGGTGGGCTGTCGCAAAGTGGTTTTGATCTGGCTTACCGGATCGGTACGGCCGCGCCGGTGGTGGAAAATGCGGGGAGCTTATTGGTCCAACCCGGTGATACGGCGCATTATATCTTTGCCACCCCCGCCGATCTGTCGGCCTTTCAGGTGTACCAGTTGGAAGCCTATACCCTGCTGACGGGCGACCTCAACCCCGCCACGGACAGCTTTAGCACCAGCCTGCAAAATTACCAAACCCCCGCCGTGGTGAGCAACATGCTGCCCGCCGATGGGGCCCTCGACATCGATCCCCCGGTCAACTTTTCCTGGTTGCCCGCGGCCGGTGCCCTTCGCTACGACCTCTACCTCTGGGAAGACGGACAGCCCGAACCCACCGTGCCCCTGGGCCAGGACCTCACCCAGATTACCTTTGCCTACAGCAGCAACAGCTTTATCTTCGGCGCCACCTACAACTGGAAGATCGTAGCCAAAAATGATTTTTGCGAAACCGAAGGCCCCACCCAGTCCTTCACCCTCCGCGAGCTGCCCGACCTGGTAGTCAACAACGTTCAAACCATCGCGTCGCCCTTCTCCGGGCAAACGATCGAGGTGACCTGGGAAGTGGAAAACCAAGCGATCGGCTCCACCGGAATGACCCAGTGGTTCGACTACCTCTACCTCTCGGCCGACAATGTCTACCAACCCAACGTGGATACTTACCTCGGGGGCTTTGCCAACCTGACCGCCCTCAACTCCATGGAGCGCTATTCCCAGATGCAGCTGGTGACCCTGCCCCAGGGCATCCAGGGCGATTTTTACCTCTTCGTGGTCACCGATCGGACCAACCAACTGATCGAAGGCTTTGAGGACAATAATGTCGGCACGCCCGCCAACCTCCTCATCAACCTGACCCCACCGGCCGATCTGGTCGTATCCTCCATCATTGCGCCGAACAATGCCTTTTCCGGCAGCGATATCGACGTGACCTGGACGGTGACCAATCAGGGCCTGGGCGATATCGTCAGCGGTACGCACCGCGACTACATCTTCGTCAGTCAGGAATCCAGCTACGACCCCGCCACGGCCATTCTGCTGGCCAGCGAGCCCGAATCGAGTGCCCTGGTGGCGGGAGCTTCCTACACCGATACGCGCAGCGTGACCTTACCAGCCTCGGTCTTTGGCGATTACTTTATCCACGTGTACACCGACTTCCAAAACCGGGTCTACGAGTACGTCTTTGAAGACAACAACGACGAAACCAGCGATACCCTCAACGTCATCCTCACCCCACCACCGGATTTGCAGGTCAGCAACATTAGCGTCCCCGATTCGATGGACAACCGGGAGACGATTACCGTCCAGTGGGTCAATGTCAACCTTGGCGCCACGCCGGCCACGGAGACCTTTAGCGATCGGATCTACATCAGTACCCACGATAGCTTCGACCCGGATTCGGTACAGTTGCTGCGAACGATCAGTACTTCGGTGGACCTCAACCCCGGTCAGTTTCTCAATCGTTCGACGACCGTCAACGTTCCCAACGAACGTTGTGATACCCAGTACTTTTACGTCTTTACCGATTACAACACCCGTGTCTTTGAGCACACCAGCGAGGACAATAACATCAGTCGCAGTGGGGCGGTCATCGCGCGAACGGCGGACGTGGTGGTCAGCCAGATCAGCCTGGCGGATACGGTCCAATCGGGCGAAACGATTACCCTACAGTGGACGGTGACCAACCAGGGCTTGGGAGATGTGGTCAACTTCAACCGGACCGATGGTATTTTTCTATCCACCGATCCCGTACCCAATCCGGCTACGGATGTGAGTCTGGGGAATTTGTCCTACGGGGGCATCCTGGAGGCCGGACAGGGGACGAACAAACAATTGGACGTTACCCTACCGAATGGCATCAGTGGTCGCTACTACTTCCACCTGCGCACCGATACGGGGGACGACATTTTTGAGAAGGATCAGGAGGGCAACAACTCGACGACCGACTCCAGTACGGTCCAACTCGCACCCTGGCCCGACCTCCGGGTGGACGCACTGCTGGGCTTGCCCGATACGGCGGAAGCGGGGGAGATCCTCCACTTAGATTACATCGTGCGCAATTACGGAACGGCCGGCGTGGCCGGGACGGGAAGTTGGGAGGATCGCATTTTCATTTCCCCCAACCCGGTTTGGAATCCTACCGATGCGGTCGCCCTCCAGACCCGCGACATTCTTCAGCCCCTAGCGCCGGGCGGCAGCTACACCGAACAGACGAGTTTTGTACTGCCGATGCTCGGTGGCGGTGCGGCGACGGGCGTGTGCTTTATCTACGTCTTTGCCGACGTCAGCAACGATATTTTTGAAAATACCGACGAGGGCAACAACGTACTACGCAGCAATCCGATCAACGTCTCGGCACCCGACCCGGTCGACTTTGCCATCCTCAGTGCGACCTCCCTACCGGATACCCTCTCGTCCGGGGAGCTGGTCAACCTGCAATGGATGGTCCAGAACCAGGGGAATACGACGGCCCTGTGGGCTTACCCCCTCTGGTACGACGGCATCTACCTCAGCCTGGATTCGATCCTGGACCGGAGCAACGACCTCTTCGTGGTGGATTATACCCGCCAGGGGCCCTTGGCCAATCTGGAACTGTACAGCAACAACCAAGACTTTAACCTGCCCAACGGCATCGAAGGCGATTACTACGTCTTCCTCGTGGCCGATCATACCGAGGTGACCAACGACGCAACCCCCGATAACAGCGTACGCCTGATTCGACCCAGCAGTCATCCCAGTGGTGCGGCGCGGCCCATCCACATCGAGCTTACCCCCTCGCCCGACCTGCAGGTCTCGACCCTGGTGGCGCCCGCCGCCGCAACGGCCGGGCAGCCCATTCAGGTGATCTGGACGGTCGACAATCTGGGGCTGGGCAGTACCGTGGGCACTTGGACCGATAAAATCTACCTCTCTACCGATTTTGACATCGACAATGACGATCCGATCATCGGTACGGAAAACCAAATGCGGACCATCCTGCCCGGTGGCAGCTACACCGATACGCTGGAGGTCTTTATCCCGATCGACGCGGTGGGCAACTTCGTGCTCATCCTCCGGACGGATGCGAACAATGCCCTCTTTGAATTGAACGGGGAGGACAACAATACCTTCTTCAATTTTATCACCACCAGCTTGCCCCTGCCTTCGGACCTGATCGTCAACAACCTGAGTTTTGATTCCATGGCGATGGTGGGCGAGGCCTTCGTGGTCAATTACGAGCTGTTCAACCAGGGCCTCAACCCGGCGGCCGGGGTGATGAGTGACTTGGTTTACCTCTCTACCGATTCGCTGCTCGACGTCTCGGACGTGAAGCACATCGGGCCGGTACAGCGCAACATCAATCTGGCGCCCAACGCGAGTCTGAGCCTGAGTCCTTCGGACCGTACCCCCGGGGTGCCGCTGGGCGAATACTTCGTGATCGTACAGACCGATATCCTGAACAACATTTTTGAAAACAGCGATACCAACAACGTTACCATTTCGAGTCAGAAGGTGACCATCTCGGTGGCCGAATTGCCATTGGACGTCGTATTGCAAAAAACCTTGTTCAACAACGAGGGCATCTACTACCGCATCGAGATTCCCGATAGCCTGAGTGGCGAAACCATGCTGGTGACCCTCGACGCCCTGGGGACGCAGGGGATCAACGAACTGTTCCTGAGCTACGGCCAAGTGCCCACCCGCTCGGTACACGACTTTGCCTTCTCCGACCCCTTCGCCCCGGATCAGGAAATCATCGTTCCCGAGCTCCAGGCCGGTACCTACTACCTGCTGGGCTACGGGGTCAATGACGGGGCGGCCCAGCAGCAGACCGTGGACTTTAAGGCCGAGATCATCCCCTTCCAGATTCGCAACGTCGAGGCGACGACGGGGGGCAATACCGGCAATGTAACGCTCAAGATCGAGGGGGCCAAGTTTACGCCCGACATGGACTTGGAACTCTTTAAGGCGGCCTTGGGTGGGGTGTCGGCGCACCGGCTCACCTACATCAATTCGACCAAAGTCTTCGCCACTTTCAACCTGGCCGGTGCCAGCCTGGGGGTATACGATCTGATTGGCACCAAGCCGACCGAAACGGCCCTGCTGGCGGATGGTTTTGAGGTGGTGGATGGTGGTGCGGGTACGACCACGGGCAGCGGTGGCGGTGGCTTTTTCTGCAACATCGTCAACGTGGGCTCGGAAGACAATTTGAGTAAAAACTTCCAACATCCCGCTCAGGTTCGGGTCAATCGGCTGGTTCCGATTACGATCCAGTTTGGCAACAATGGCAACTCGGACATTCCCTGTCCCTTCCGCTGGTTGCTGAGTATGCGCGGGGCTCCCCTGTCTTTTGATCCCGATGCGGTGGAGGAAGGGGCGGAGGAATTGTACATCGAGTTTCAGGAGCCGGGTGGCCCGCCGGGTGTACTCCGGCCGGGGGCGACGAGTGCGGTGACGGTGTATTCTTACTCTTCGCGTCCCTTGCGCTTTATTTTGAAAGAGTGATGGCAAGAGTGATTTGGATTGGTAAAAAATGAGAAAAAAAATTCGCATGCTTCAGTTTAAAAAGATTGTATCGCTGCTGGTATTGGTGCTGTTGGGCACCGCCCTGCTGGCGCAGAAGAACATCACCAAGCCCAACGTGACTGGCCCCAACGGGGTGAGCGTCAATACTTACACGGGGGGCTTGTTCCACCAGCGGCAGGACTTGATGATTCCCGGTCGGGGTTTGTCGATCGACCTGACTTTTAGCTATAATACCGTCAGTCGGGAACGCGACTGGGGCATGGGGCGGGGTTGGACTTTCAACTACAACATGGCCTACCGCTTCGACAGTCTCGACGTGGTGATTGAGCACATGGATGGGAGTCGCAACCGCTACGTACCGAATGGTTCGGGGGGCTGGTCCTGTCCGGCGGGTGTTTTTGATTCGCTTGAGCAGTACCAAGTAAATCAGTTTCTGCTGACGCGCAAGGATGGGATGAAGTACTACTTTGACGATGCCAGCCACCGCAAGTTGACCCGACTCGAAGACCGCAACGGCAACACCATTTCGCTGGCCTACACCGATTCTCTGTTGACCACCATCACCGATCCTTCCGGTCGTCAGGTCATGCTGAGTTGGACCGACGGTCGGCTCCGTAAGATCACCGATCCGAACTGGAGTGGGGGGCGGGAAATCCAGTACACTTACGACGTACAGGGCAATCCGACCAGCGTTCGCGATGCCCTGTCGAATCTGACGGAATACACGTACGACAACCAGTTTCGCATCACGGCCATCATCAACAAAAACGGGAGCCCGGTCAATATTACGTACAACTTTTTGGATGCCGTGCGGGAGATCATTTCGTGCGTGGGCAAGCAAACCTTGACCTACAACTACGAAAAACTCAAGACCTATCTGGTGGAGGAGATCGAGGGGAAAAAGCAAATTACCACGTATCAGTTTAACGAAGCGGGGCAGGTTATCCAACAGTCGGGCAACTGCTGTGGCTTTAACGTGAAATTTGAGTACGACGCGCGCAACAACATCACCAAACGGATTGATGCCAATGACAACGCCACCTCCTTTGTGTACGACGATCGAGGGAATGTGCTCCAGGAAATCGATCCGCTGGGAAATGCGATGATTCGATCGTACGAGCCCGTTTTTAATAAAATGACGAGTGAGCGAGACCGCAATGGCAACCTCACCCAGTACCTCTACGACCCCAATGGCAACCTACTGCGGGTCAACCACCCCCTGGACATTAGCGAGGTCTACACCTACGACGCATTTGGCAACCTCACTTCGTTTACCGACGGTCGTGGCAACATCAATACGTACACCTACGACGTCAACGGGCAGTTGTTGACTTTTCTGGATCCCGCGGGTGGGGTAACGAGTTTTGCTTACGATGGAGTGAGCAACAATACCTCCTTTACGGTACCTAATGGACACACCACTCAGGTGACTTTTGACCTGCTCAATCGCCCGACGAGTTATACCAATGCCCTCAATGAAAAGATTGAATTTACCTACGATGCGGAGGGGAACGAACTTACCTCAAAGGACGCCAATGGCAACCTGACCAGTCGCACTTACGATGCCCTCAATCGCCTAATTGAGACGGCTGATCCCCTGGGTAATTCTTATTCGTACGAATACGACCAGCGGGACAATTTGATCGCGATGGTCGATCCGCTGGGGCAGGCTTATCGCTACGAGTACAATAACCTGGGCCGTTTGGAAAGGGAGATCAATCCACTGGGCGAACTTACCCTCTACGAATACGATGGAGTCGGCAACCTCATCACCCTCCTGCAAGCCGGGGGGAATACGATCAACATCACCTACGATATTCTAAATCGACCCACCTCGCTGATCGATGAGTTGGGTACCATCGCGGCCTATACCTACGATGAAAATTCGAATCGACTGATGCTGTCCGATGGCAACGGCAACGTGATCCGCTACGAGTACGATGCCCTCAATCGGAATACCAAGTTGACCGATCCTCTAGGCCGTTCGATTCTGTACACCTACGACGACAACGACAACCTGACCCAAATCATTGACCGCAAAGGCGATCCAAGCAACTTTGCTTACGACGCGCTGGATCGACGAGTGGGCAGTACCGATCCGCTGGGCAACACCATCAGTTACGGCTACGATGCCAATGACAATTTTACCAGCCTTACTGACGCCCGCGGTAATGCCACGGTCTATACCTACGATGCGGCCAATCGAATCGTCAACGAACGCTACCCCGACAATCAGCAGCGTGGTTTTTCGTACGATGCGGCGGGTAACCTTCGCCAAATCACCGAACCCAACGGGGATCAGATCAACTACGGCTACGATGCCACCAACCGGATCATTAGCCGGAGCATCCCCGGAGAAGCCAACGAGACCTTTACCTACGACGCCAAAGGACAGCTGACCAGTGCGACCAATGCCAATGCGACGGTTTTGCTTACCTACGATCCCGTAGACCGGATGACCAGCGAGCGTTTGAACGGAAAGGTTACCAGTTATCAATACAATACGCCCGGACGGACCAAGGTCGTCAGCTACCCCAACGGGAAGCTATTTACCGAAACCTTCGACCTCCGCGGGCGACTGGTGAGTGTGGTCGATAACGCCACCCAGGAGGTCCTGACCACTTACGCTTTTGATGAAGGCAACCGCAAGGTCGGGCAGTCCAATCTCAATGGCACCAGCAGCACCACTGCTTACGATGACAATTCCAACGTCATCGGGGTGGGGCACTTGCTGAGTGGGTCGACCAAAGAATGGGAATACGGCCACAACAACAATGACAACAATATCTTCGAACGCAACCTGCACCGGCCCACCCGCTCCCGTCAGTTTGTTTACGATGACTACAATCGCCTGTTGGAATTTAAACGAGGGACACTCAATGGGGCGGTTATCAATGCACCAAACAAGTCGGTAGCTTATGCTTACGATGGTGCCAACAACCGCACGGCCCTCACCGTGGACGCTAACCCCACCAACTATACGACCAACAACCTCAACCAGTACACGGCCCTGACTGGTAGCGGTGCGGCGACCCTGAGTTACGGCGCCAATGGCAATCTGGAAAACGACGGAGTCTACACCTACGGTTACGACTACGCCAACCGCTTGGCGGAGGTGGATAATGGCAGTACGGCCCGGTACCTATACGATGCCTTGGAGCGACGAATTGCCAAGGTCATTGGTACCGATACGACGTTTTATTTCTACTCCATGCTGCGTCTGGTGGAGGAGCAAAACGCGCTCGGTGCTACGGAAGCCCTTTACGTATACGGTGTAGACAGTGACGAGGTCCTGCTCTCCGAAAAGGGCAGCAGCCGTTATTTTTACCACCACAACGCGATTGGATCGACGGTCCTGCTCTCCGACGACAGCGGACAGTTGGTCGAGCAGTACGATTACGATGCCTACGGGGCGGTCAGTTTCTTTGATGCGGCCGATAGCCCGCTGGTCAGTTCGGCGGTGGGCAATCCGATCCTGTTTACGGGGCAGTATTACGATACGGAAGTGGGGCTTTATTATTTCCGGGCCCGACATTATGCGCCTGCCCTCGGCCGGTTTTTACAACGCGACCCCTTGGATTATGCCGATGGCCCCTCGCTTTACGAGTATACCTTTAGCAATCCCACCAACTGGATTGATCCGCTGGGGCTGAGTAGCAATCCCTGCGACAAGCCCTGGTGGGAAGACTGTGTGGTGGGTGGGGCCTTGGGGGCCCTGGGTGGTTTGGTGACGGGTGGCCCCGTGGGGGCTGTGGCCGGAGGTGCGATTGGCTGCGTGAGTTCTACGGTATTTGGGACCAATCCGCTCGATGACATCCGCAATGGTGATTACTTTGGGGCGGCGGTGAATACGGGATTGAACTTTATCCCCGGGGGGATAGGTGGACGGGCGGCCCGCAATGGCAGTCAGTTTTTGCGCAAGGCCTTTGGCCCTGCCAAGCAGTGGTTACGGGTGGGTCCTTCCTACAGTAAGGCATTGGGACAGGGCATTTCCAAGTCCATTCGCTGGGGCGCCTCACCGGCGAAAAAGGGAAAATACATCAAGCAGATTGGCAGTCCCCGACTACAGCGTTTTAACCAGTGGTTGCGGAGTAAAAAATTACCCTTTGGGGGTTGGCGCTCGGCGGACCCTGGACATTTTCACCTCAAAAAGTAATTGGAAAAGCGATATGGGAAAAATTAATTTAGGAAGCGGCGTAGTGTGGACGGATTCGGCCTTCTTGGACCGAAAGCGGGAAGGCGACCTGTTGGATACTCCCTGGACCCGGGCCCTGCAAGCACTATCGGAGGAGAAGGACCTGATCCCGGAGGGAGCGGTCTGCTACCTCCACGGGATGGGGGCCCAAGTCAAGTCCACTTACGCCAGCCTTCCTCCCTCGGCGGACTACGAACTGCAGTGGTACGATTCCGTGCTGACGGGCTGGTGGCGGCCGCTCCGCCACGTGATGGCCAGCTACGAGGGTTTAATCAAAATCAAGGCATCAAAATCGATTTTACCCCTGTTCGAAAAGGTCGTGGAAAATTCCATGGCGGGGCTGTTTATCTTTTCCGCCGCTGACGAAGGTGACTTTGTACAAGCCGTGACCAAAGACCGGGATGCCAGTCGGGCGGATGCCATCGTCAAGCGCAGCGATCATTTCCTCTGCTATTACATCGATGCGGACAACGAGGAATCCGACACTGGCCGGTACGAAATCTTATCGTACGGGATCAATTGTAAAGCATCAATCAAGAACATTTGGAGCTAACCTTAAAATGGTAATTTATGTTTAGGCAAGTTTTGTACCTCATCTTATTTTTGCTGCCCAGCGGCACCCTCTTCGCCCAAGACCCCTGCGGTGGCGGAGACGACCGCGGTGACTTTGGCTGCTCTCTACTCTCCTTCATCGGGCTCAAGGAGGAAGGCGACGAATTCAACATTCCCCGCGTCCACGCCGTCGACCCCAACGAAATCTCGGGCCCCATCGGCTACGATACCGCCCAGTGGGTAAGCATCAACGACGACCTGGGTTATACCATCTTCTACGAAAACGATCCGGTCTTCGCTACCGCCCCCGCCCAAATCGTCGAAATTCGCATGCCCGTTGAGCCCGACCTCAACATCTTCTCCGTCCGGCTGGGCGAATTTGGCTTTGGCTTTTTTAATTTCGACGTTCCGGAGAATACAACCTTTTACAAAAATCGCCTCGACGTGGTCGATTCGCTCGACGTACTGGTCGACGTTACCGCCGGTATCGATGTGGTGAGCAAGGAAGTCTTCTGGATTTTTGAATCCATCGACCCCCTCACCGGCCTGCCCCCCGAAGATGCCCTCACCGGTTACCTCCCCGTCAACGATACCACCACGCTCTACAACGATACCCTCCCCAAACGCGGCGAGGGCTACGTCACCTTTACCATTCAACCCAAAAATACCCTGCTCACCGGCGATACCGTCACGACTCAGGCCGCCATCATCTTCGACATCAACGCCCCCCTCATCACCAATACCTGGACCAACCTGGTCGACGCCTTTGGTCCGGTCAGTCAAATCGATACGGTCTTTCAAAACGGAGATGATTACCGCTTGATCTGGAGTGGGGTCGACGATGTCGGTGGGGTAGGCATTGAGTACTACGACCTCTACGTCGCCCAGGACGCGGGGCCTTTCTTGCTTTACCAAAGCGAAATCGACACCACCGTTTTGGAATTCCCCGGGGTGCCGGGTTCGACCTACGCCTTTTACGTCCGCTCGATCGACCACGTGGGCAACCGCGAAGCGGAAAAAACCGAAGCTGATCCCTACGTTACCATTACCAATAGCATCAAGGTGTTGGCCAAGGTCTTTCTCGAAGGGCCCTACGATGGCAATACGGGCTTGATGCGCGACCTACTCCGAGCCAACGACCTCCTGCCCACGGGCGAGCCCTTTACCGCACTCGGTTTTACCCACGTCGATGGCGGGGGCAACGAGGTGGTGAGCGCTGCCGTCTTCGATACCACCGGTCAGGACGCGATCGTGGATTGGGTCTTTCTCGAACTGCGCTCGCCGACCCAGTCGGACTCGGTGGTGGCTACGCGTGCTGCCCTGGTCCAAGCCGATGGCGACATCGTCGATCTCGATGGCCAGTCGGCGGTAGGCTTTAGCGGCAAGGCCGTCGGGGAGTACTACCTGGCCATTCGGCACCGCAACCACCTGGGGGTACGAACGGCCGATCGGGTTATGTTGAATGGGACCCCGGGAACACTGCTCGACTTTACGGCCCTTGGCTTCAACACCTTCGGCATCGATGCCCAAACGGAACTGGCGGGCGTCCGCGCCCTCTATTCGGGCAATGCCAATCACGATAGCCAGGTCAACGCCGTGGACAAAAACCTCTACTGGCGCGTCCAAAACGGGCAGACCTTTGACTACCTGATTTTTACGGCCGACTTCAACATGGATGGGGCGGTCAATGCCGTGGATAAGAACCTCTACTGGCGGATCAATAACTCGATTACCCAGCAACTCGATTAACCTAACTAACCAGACGACTCAATGATCGGAAGACCGGCCCCCGGTCGGTCAAAAAAATCGAACTTATGAAACCATTACTTTCCTTTTTGGCCCTTTTCCTGAGTGTTGGCCTCGCGGCGCAGACCTTTTGCCTACGCCTGTCCGAGGTATCGAACAACGGCAGTAATTACGTCGTACGAATCGAAATCCAGGGTGCCCAATCCTTTAACCTGGGTTCCAGCAATTTGCAGTGGTCTTTCAACAGTGGAGCCGTTCAAGATCCCGTGTTGCTGTCCTCGCCCCTCGCTCCGCCCCTTTATCAGGTCCCAACGGTGACCACCCAGGGGGGGACCGAAGCTTCCTTTAATATCGAATTGGGCTTTCCCGGTTTTGGTACCTCGATCGCCGCTTTTCCGGCCTGGACCGAATTGGGGACGGTCGCTTTTGCGATTACCGATCCGGGAAACATCGGCCTGATGGAATGGAGTTACAACGGGGGCACGACCCAGACCGTCGTTTTTTTGGACGACGAAGCCACCCAAATTTTTGCCACCACCCTCAACTGTCTCCAGGGCACCGGTGGCGCCCTGCCCGTCGAGCTACTGGATTTCCAGGTCCACAAGAGCGAGCGAGCGGTGGACCTGCGCTGGTCGACGGCTGTCGAAGTGGACAATGAAGGCTTTGCGGTACTGCGCAGCAAGGACGCCCAAGAGTGGGAACGCATCGACTGGATTGCCGGGATGGGGCAAAGTCAGGTACAACAGGCTTACCAGAGCCGGGATGAAAAACCGTACCAGGGTAGCAACTACTACCGCTTGGAGCAGGTCGATTTTGACGGTCGGGTCGCCCATTCCCCCATCCGCAGCGTCCACTTTGAGCAGGGTGACGAGCTGCGGCTGTCGCCCAATCCTGCGGAATACGAGACCTTTATCCAGCATCCCGCCAACGAAGAACTGGCCGAAATTGTCATTTATGACCAGATGGGGCAAGAAATTCGCCGCTTTGTGCCCAACAATCCCCTCCTGGCGGTTGGAGATTTGGCAAACGGTGTTTATTTTGTAGAAATCTGGATGAAAGGCGAACGCCGCTATTATCAAAAGCTCCTGATTCAGCGGCCCTAGTCCCCCCAATCGCGCTCGTCCGGATGGAGGTTCTGAATTTTTAATCCACTACTATGCCAGTACCATTGGAGCGAGTGGCCATTACCGCCATTGAAGCCTACGAACAGCGGCAGCTTTCGCTGGGGGATTTACTCCGCCGCATCGAGCGGCTCCTCCCCGATTTGCGGGCTCAACTGTCGACCCCGGACCACCGGCGTTTGTCGGATGCCTGCTTCGAAATCGAGCAGATCCGCGCCTTTTGCCACGCAGAAGATACCCTCCTCTCCACCGATGACGAAGCCTTTATCGAGCGGGAATTGCGGGCCATGAAGGATTTGCTCCATCCGGATTAGCACCTTCCCCCGCGGGGCTCAGTGTAGCGCCGGTACCAAGACCCCCCCCACCAAGGCCCCTACGATATAACCCACCAGCACGTCGGTGGGGAAGTGTTTGCCCGCCTTGACCCGTAAAAAACCCGTCAGCGCCGGAATGGAAACGGAAGCGGTCCAGACCCAGGGCCGCCAGGGGCTATCGGGATAATAAGTACTAAAAGTTTGGGCCGTCAGAAAATACATGGCGGCCGTGGTGGAGGTATGGCCGGAGAAAAAGGACATCCGGGCTTTCCGATCCCGTCGCTGCTCCATGGGGAAGGTAGTGAGGTCGTTGTTGTACATAAAGGGGCGGGGTCGGCGCACCACCCGTTTGGTAAAGCTGGTGATGCCCATGTTGAGGACGAAGGATTGGAGGGTCATGAGGGATTGCGTTCCGCGATCGTCATTGGCGGTGGGGCGGTTGAAGAGCAATACCAGGGGGGTATGAGGGAACTGGCCACCAGGGCATCGGAAATATTGCGGGCCGGTCGGGAAGACTGTTTGGTCGCCCAGCGATCGATGCTCAGCGGAAAACGGTGGCGGGGTTCGGTGTACAGTTGCTGGATGGTTTCGTCGCTGATGGGGGGAAAATCATTGAGGAAAAGGAGGCCACCACCCGTGAGGGCGATACCTGAGCCCAGGAGGGTCAGCTCGGTGGGGGTATTGGGCGAGTACTGGGCGGCAACGGAATGCGATAGGCCAAATAGGCCGAGGAGCAAAATCAAGGTTTTCATGGAGTAAAAATAGCCATTCAAAAGCAGCTTTTTTGCATCCATTTGGGGGCGATCCCCAGGGATTGGGTCCCGCTGCCTTTTGGGAAGGGCCGGGAGCGGGCCCTTGGGGTGTCACAGACATATTTTTTTGTGTAATGTATGGCATCCTATTTGTTGGGGGAAGAGAAGGAGAAACGATTTACCCACAAAACCCCCCTACCGTGAAAAAAGGATTAAATACCTACCCCTTCCTCTTCCTACTTTTTAGTTTATTCCTCCCCGATCAAGGCGCACTGGCCCAATGCAGCGGCGGACTGAGTCAATTCTCGGCCTGTTATGGCGATAACGAGGCGGATCTGGTACTGTTTGAAATTTGTCCCTCCGCGGGTACGGCCATTCGCGCCACCGTCGAACGGGGCAGTTTTGGTACCATTGATGGCGTCGATAACCTCACCGTCTACGAAGGGGGCTCTAGCTCCGGTACTTCGGGTACGATTTACTTCGGCCCCCAGAGTGGTGACTTTGCGGGGACCCTGATCACGGGAAGTACGAACCAGTGTTTGATTTTTGTGAGCAATAGCAACGGCACTGTAAGCTGTACCAACCTCGTCGAGCGGGAGCTGATCGTTTGCGCCGAAGAAGTGCCCTCGGGAACGGTTGATTTTACCGGTCCCACCGAAATTTGCATCAACGCCGGCGTACAAATCGGACTCGCCGGTGGTTACCCCCGTGGCGGTACTTACAGCGGCCCCGGGGTCAACGATAACGGAAACGGAACGACCTACAGCTTCGATCCCGCCATTGCCGGGGTAGGAGTCCATACCCTGAGTTACCAGGGCCCCGGTGGCGCCATCGCCACCTACGACATTGAAGTATTTGCCTTGCCCGGCCCCAGCTTCACCGCTCCGGCCGACCTCTGTATCGACGCCGGCATCCAAACCGGCCTCGGCGGCGGTAGCCCCAGCGGTGGCGTCTACAGCGGACCCGGCGTCAGCGACGATGGCAATGGCAGTACCTATTCCTTTAATCCCGGCGTGGCTGGCCTCGGCGTCCATACCATCACCTACACCGAGGGCAGCGTCTGTGCCCTTACTGCCATCGACAACATCGAAGTACTGGCGGCCTGTGGCTGTCCGACGGGCCAGGATTCCTACTTCCACTGCTACGACAACAACGAGAGCGACCTGGTCATCTTCGAAGTCTGCCCCAGTGTCGGCTCCGCGGCCCAGGCAACGATCGATCAGGGCGTTTACGCCTCCTTTATCGATAACCTGACGGTATACCAGGGCACCAGTGGCTCGGGTAGCGGCGGAACCCTCCTGTATGGTCCCGCCAGTGGCGATCTGTCGGGAACGACCATCACCGGCAACGTGGCGGATCAGTGTTTGATTTTTGTGAGCAACACTGATCCTCTCGTGAGTTGTAAGGATGGGGACGCAGTGGGTTTGGAGGTTTGTGGGGAAGACATCAGTCCCTTCGTCGTGTTTACCGCTCCGGATGATCTATGCGAGGATGCTGGCGTCCAGACGGGCTTGGGCGGCGGTAGCCCGACCGGTGGGGTCTACAGTGGCCCCGGGGTGACCGATGATGGCAATGGCCTGACCTACGGCTTTGATCCCGCCGCCGCGGGGACGGGCACCCAGACGATCACCTACACCAATGGCAGTGCGGCCAGTGACGACGTGGAAGTATTTGCCTTGGTCGTTCCGGTGTACAATGCTCCGGGAAGTATCTGTATCGACGAAGGCATTCAGGAGAACCTCGGTGGGGGTTTTCCCACCGGTGGGGTGTACAGTGGCCTCGGGGTCAGCGATGATGGCAACGGACTCACCTACCGCTTTTATCCCCGGGTGGTGGGAATCGGCAGCCATACCGTGACCTACACCGATGGCAATTGTGGCAGCTCGGACAGCGATCAGATTGTGGTGACGGCGGCTTGTACCTGCCCCAGTGGGGAGCAGAGTTTTTACCACTGTTACACCGACAACGAAAGCGATTTGGTGATCTTCGAAGTTTGTCCCAGTGCGGGAGAATTTGCCCAGGCGGAAATTACCCAGGGCACTTACCTGTCCGCCGATCGCCTGTCGGTATACGCGGGTGCTACGGGCTCCGGCACCGGTGGAACCCTGGTCTTTGGTCCCCAAAATGGGAACCTGGCGGGAACCATCATCAGTGGTACCATCGCTGATCAGTGCTTGATTTTTGTCAGCAATAGCGATGCGGTTTTGAGTTGTGCCACGGGCATCCAATTGCCCTTGTTGGTGTGCGGTCGGAGCAATGCGTCCAACGTAACCTTTACGGCACCCGAGGACTTGGCGATCAGTGCGGGCATCCAATCGGGCCTGGGCGGTGGTTTGCCGACGGGAGGGGTATACAGCGGCTCCGGAGTGACGGATGACGGGAATGGCCTGACCTACAGCTTTGATCCTACCGTGGCGGGGCTGGGTGTCCAAACCCTGACCTACACCGTTGGCGCTTTCTCGGCCAGCGATGATGTGGAGGTCTTGAACCTCGCGCCCCCCAGTTTTTCCAAGAGCTTCAACCCTATCCAGACCGGTGTGGGGGCGGTCAGTACGCTGACCTTTACGATCGACAACGCTTCGGGCGGGGCCCCGGCCACCAGCTTGGCCTTTACCGATAACCTCCCGGCGGGCATGACGGTTGCCAATCCCCCCAACCTACAGTTGTCCAATATTTCGGGAACGGTGACGGCAACGGCGGGCGCCTCAAGCATCAGCTTGAGCGATGGCATCCTGCCCCTCGGAATCACCGGCACCATCAGCGTCGACGTCACCAGCAGCAGTGCCGGTACCCTGGCCAATACCACCGGCGATTTGACCTCCAGCAATGGCAACAGTGGAACGGCCTCGGCCAATCTCATCGTATCGACCGACCGCCCCGGGGTGAGCATGAGCTTTTCCCCCAGTACCGTCAATCTGGGGGAACGCAGTACCCTCACCATCACGATCGACAATGCCACGAACAGCGGCAACCTGATTGGCATTACCATGACCAACAACCTGCCGGCTGGCCTGGAAATCGCCTCCCCCGCCAACCTCAGCGCCACCAATACCGGTATCGGTACCCTGACGGGAGTGGCGGGTACCCAATTGTTTTCCTACAATACCACGGGCTTTACCCAGGAGATTGCGGCCAATGGCTCCTGTACCTTTTCGGTAGACGTGGTGCCCAGTGGCTCCGGTACCATCGTCAACTCGACCGAGGCGATAACCGTCCGCAATAACTTTTTCCAATTCTTTGAATGTGGAAAAGCCACCGCGGCCCTGACGGTCAATACCCCGACCCAGGTGTTCTTACAAAAGACCTTTTCGACCAACCCCGTGCTTCCGGGCGGGACCACCACCCTCGATTATACCATCACCAACCTGAGTCGTGACTTTAGTGCCACCAACATCAGCTTTACCGACGATCTGGATGCGGTGCTGACGGGCTTGGTGGCTACCGGCACCCCCCTGAGCAACGTTTGCGGTACGGGGGCCAGCCTCAGCGGTACCAGTACCCTGACTTTGAGTGGGGGCACCCTGGCTGCGGGTGCGAGCTGTACCTTTAGCGTACCGGTAACCGTACCCGGTGGCGCCACTACGGGCGCTTACCCCAGTACGAGTAGTGCCATTACCGCCACCTCAAACGGGGCCGCCGTAACGGGCAATACCGGTACGGCCGAACTTTTCGTGGCCCCCGTCCCGACCTTTACCAAGACCTTCCTGCAAAACCCCATTCCCGCCGGTGGAACGGCGACTTTGGAGTTTACGATTACCAACAATAGCACCACCAACACCCTCGAATCCGTCACCTTTACCGATCCGATCGCCGATTTCCTCTCGGGGGCTACGGTGACCAACCTGCCAGCGGGCAATTCCTGCGGGACTGGCTCCACTTTCTTTACGTCGACCGTCGCGGGGGAACTGGTGTTCCAGGTCAACGGTGCGAACATCGCGCCCAGCGGCTCCTGTACGTTTACCATCGACCTCGCCATTCCCGATAACGTACCCACCGGAACGTATAACAACACGACGAGCGAACTCTTGGGCTCCATCGGAGGTCAAACGGTGTCGGCGCTCGCCGCAACGGATGATCTGGAAATCCTGGCGATACCACGCCTGAGCAAAGCCTTCCTCAACGATCCAGTGGATGCGGGCAGTACGGTCAACCTAGAATTTACCCTCAGCTACGATGCCTTCGCCACCGGCAATGCCACGGGCGTCGCCTTCACCGACGACCTCAACGCCGTCATCCCCGGGCTGGCCGCCGTCGGCCTCCCCCTCAACGACATCTGCGGGACCGGCTCCTCGATCAGCGGGACGACCAACCTGACCTTTACCGGTGGCACCATGGCCCCGGGCGACGTGTGTACCTTTACCGTGCCGGTACAGGTACCCGTCGGGGTGAGTCCCGGCTCCTACACCAATACCACCAGTAGCCTCAGTGCTACCGTGGGGGGACAAGCCGCTACCTACAGCCCGGCCACGGACGATCTCGACATCGGTGGCCTCAGCGTGACCCAAGAATTTATTGGTGATCCCGCCATTCCGGGCGAGCTGGTCACCCTACGTTACACCATCGACAACACCTCCACCTTCGATGCCACCAATATCGTTTTTACGGAAAACCTCACTTCCATACTCTCCAGTGCCACCGTCGAAGCTCCCCCCACCGCCGCTTGCGGGGGCTCCTTCATCGCCAGTGGGAACACCTTCCTGATCCTAAACGGTGCAGCGGTGACGGCGGGCTCCAGCTGTAGTTTTGACCTAAACCTGCGCGTACCCAGCTCGGCGACCAGTGGCACTTACAATGGCGTCACCAGCACTGTTAGTGCCACCATCAATGGCAGTGGCACCACCTTCAGCGCCGTGACCGACCAACTGGTGGTCGATAAAGAGCTGATCCAATTGACCAAAAGCTTTACCGACGATCCCGTACTGCCCGGTAGCAACGTGACTTTGGAATACACCCTGACCAACTTGAGTAGCACCGCTGCCCTGACCAACGTCGCCTTTACCGACGACCTCGATGCCGTACTCAGCGGCCTGGCCGCAACGGGGCTGCCCCAAAATGACATCTGTGGGACGGGCTCCCAAATCAGCGGGACCAGCACCGTCAGCTTTAGCGGTGGCAACCTGAGTCCCGGCGCCAGTTGTACCTTTAGCATTACGGTGCAGGTTCCGGGAAGTGTGGCCTTCGGTAGCGTCCTGAGCAGCACGACGAGTACCGTTACGGGTACCGTCAGTAGCCTGAGCGTCGAAGGGACTGCCGCCAGCGATGAGCTACGGATTCAGGCCATTCAGTTTGACAAAACCATCACCGGTCCCGTACAAACAGGAAACATTGCGTCGATCACCTATACAATCACCACCAGCGACCCCAGCAATGCGGTATCCGACCTGGCCTTTACCGATGACCTGGAAGCCTGGATCAGTGGCTTGACCACGGTCAATTTGCCCCTGGACGATGCTTGTGGATTGGGGGCCCGGGCCAGCGGCAGCTCCGTCGTGACCCTCGGACGGGGGGAATTGGCGGCCGGTACTTCCTGTAATTTTGACGTTCAGGTTCAGATTCCTTGTGGGATTGCCGCCGGTACCTACGCCAGTCCGAGTAGTACCCTCAGTGGTTTGTTTGGATCGGGCTCGACCAGCGCTACGGCGGCCGCCACCAACCTGACGGTCAATGCCATCGGCACCAGCTTTACGGCGCCGAGTGACCTTTGTACCGACGATGGTATCCAAAACGGTTTGGGGGGCGGTAGTCCCAGTGGTGGGGTCTACAGTGGCTCGGGGGTCACCGATGATGGCAATGGCTCGACCTACTCCTTTGACCCCAGTGCCGTTGGGGAGGGCATTTTCACGATCACCTACACCGAAGCCACTTGTGGCGAGGTGGCCAGTGATGAAATCGTCGTCATCGCGGTACCGACCGCACCGAGTACCACTGGCGAGATGATCGAACGCACCGATCCGGTGGTGACGGGGCTGACCGCAACGGTGGCGGATTGTATCGTGACGCCCAGTCAGTCGGGCACTACTTCGCTGACAATTAATACCAGCAATTTGGCTAGCGTCAACTTTAGTTTTGGGTCGGACAACGTGGTCAATTTTGACATGAGCGCCGCGGGTATTCCGGCCGGAGCCGTAGTCAAAGATGCTAATCTGGACGGTCTGGCGGTGTCGATCGCCGCGGTATCGGGCAATGCCTTCGTCATTTGCAGCGGTTCGGACGGGGAGGATGCGACCCTAGCGGTGGCTGGCCCCGACAATACCGCTACCGCCGGGGGCGACGGCCAAAATACGAGCCCCGGCCCCTGGACCATCGCCGCCATCAACACCGCCGCCTTCGATGGCGAAAGCGCCAGTGGCGTCTGGACCTTTACCCTAAGCGACACCTACGACGACCCCAGCGATTGTAGCGGGGCCGCTCCCGAAAACGAAATTACCAGTGCCCTTAGCCTGACGGTAGAGTGGGAAGTCCCCACCGTCACCAGCACCGCCAACCTCACCTGGTGGAATGCCGCTACGGGGGGTACCCAGCAGGGTACGGGCAGCCCCTTCGATCCGACGGGCACCACGGCCGAAGAAGGCGCGGTCGACGTCAATACCGTGGGGGATTACACCTTTTACGCCCAGAGCGATTGCAGCTGTGCCGATACCCGTAGCTCGGCTGTACTGAGCGTGACGGCGCGTCTGCCGCTGGACCTACTCCGCTTTGAGGGCTACGCCCTGGGCCAGCAAAACCAACTGGAATGGACAACGGCCAACGAATGGAATACGCAGCATTTTCAGGTCGAGCGCAGTGCCGATGGCCAGCGCTTCGTCGCCCTGGGGAATCGCGTAGCCGCGGCGGGCATTGCGACGGCACAACGGCAGTACGATTTCTTGGATGAAAAGCCGCTAAGTGGTACGAACTTCTACCGGCTGCGGATGGTCGATCTCGATGGCAGTACGACTTACAGCCGGGTGATTGCCCTGACGGCGGGTGACCGTTGGGAGAGTCAGATGCGGGTCGTTCCCGTACCGGCCAGCGACTGGGCGAGCTTGCGGATGGAGCGTCCTAAGGCGCAGTTGGCGGAATTACGGATTCTGGATGTACTGGGGGCCGTGGTTCGCGTACGGCCGCTGGAATTGCGGGCCGGAGCGAATGCGATAGACTTGGACGTAGCGGACTTGGCGGCCGGGGTGTACTGGCTGCAGGTGACGGGCGAAGGCTGGAGCGATGTGGTGCGGTTGGTGGTCGAGTAGGGGCGTGGTGATGGGGAGCGGGCTCCGAAGACGTCAGACAATTCGCTGTCCACTCTCATCGTAAAGGTTTTTGGGGGGCCTTCCCGTTCCGAGGCGCATGGCGTCACCCCAGTGGCCAATGCGGCGCAAGTCGTAGTAGTAGCGACGGCTTTCTTTGGCCAGATGGAAAAGGGATTCCCCCCTCTCCGTTGCCCCAAAACGACAGCGGCGGTACGGGTGCCCAGATCGGAGGAGCCCGTACCGCCAGCTTGGTCGGTATTTATTTGAGTTCGGGGTACGACTTTACAAACTCACCACCATGTTCATCCGGTATTCCGAATCCTCGCAGTTGGCGCTGGCGCTTTGGAGTGTGGCTTGGATGGTTTGCTGCAGCCGATCGACTAGGATACGCTCGACATCGGGGGGAAACGCTTCGTCGAGTTGGATGGCGGAGAGTGCTCCCTCGGCACTGAACTGCAATTGAAAAAAGAGGAGGTCGATTTCGGCGAGCTTGGCCTCCGTTGCTTGGAGGGTACTCAGCTGGCTACCGATGGTTTCGATGGAGGGTTGAAAGCAGATGGTATAGTTGCAGCCCGACTCCAGTTGGTGGGGAACGCATTCGGGGAGGTCGTCCCCATCGTTGGTGGTGGGCACAGCAGCAGCGGCGGGTGCCTCGACGATTCGCTCGCGTGGCGGGCTGTCCTCATTAGCGCCCTGGTAAAGCAGGAAGCCCAGTCCCCATTGTACCAGAATAGCGAGGGCCAATAGCGGGGTTTTTACCGTCGACAAATTGACCAGTGCGTAGCTGCCCAAGCCACAACTCCCCACGATCATCAAGACGGTGTAAAGCCAGTTGGGCAAATCCATTCCGATAATGATACCCCCCAGGAAAAGGGCGAAGATCAAGATTTGTTTGATTCCCATGTTTTCTTTTGCGGTTGGTTAAGGTATTTTCGTTTATAAAAAACCGGGAACACCAAAAGTTGATGTTCCCGGCCATTTTCTCACGGTTCAGGTTTATTTAGAAGCCATCTCAAAAATATGCTTCGGGCTACGGCAGGGTCATTTTCGCCCCTACTTCGTTGCCAATAGCGTCACGTAGCTTTGGCT
>CALCCH010000561.1 GCA_937899855.1 uncultured Saprospirales bacterium
AGAAGGTAGCAAAATACCCGGATACCAAATTCCTAAACCAGACCACCAGCGTAAAAATCAAACTGACGAGCAAAAAGAGATTGGGCAACACGAGGACCACATAGCCGTGGAGCAACGGGCCCAGTGGTGCCGGCCCGTAGCGATTGGCATCGTCCAAACCCAGCACCGGCAGCAGCAGCATCCCCAGGACATAACCCAAGGCAATGACGCCATTGATCAGGTAGGCCGCCCAACAGCGGCCCAGCAAAAATGGCCGCTTCCCGATGGGCAGGGAAAAGAGCCAATTCCCCGTCTTTTGCTCAATGTCTTTAAACAAGATCCTCCCCGTGATGAGCGCAATGATGACCAACATCGTCGGCCCCATTCCCGCCAGGTTGAGGTAAAAGATCGCCGGAGCGTTGATGATCAGGTCCTGACTGCCAAAGGTCTAAAAATGACCGTAGGTATACCTGATGCCCTGAAAATTCATATGCCCCACCATCTTAAGGGCACTCCTGTGAATGAGGGGGCCCCGCAACTCGTATTTGACGATGCTCCAAATCATAGTTCCAGCATTTTGCGATCGTACAATTCGTTGAAGTAAAGGTCTTCGAGCGAGGGACGTTTGGCAGAAAACCGCTCGTCGGGAAGTTCGTCGGCCACCACGGTAATCATCAGCCGACCGATAAAAAAGCGTTGGGAGATGAGCTTGTAGCGTTGGGCTACCGTTTCGAGTTCTTCCTTGTGGATCGTGGTTTCGTAGAGGCGCCCCCGCAGGGCATTTCTCAGGGCATCCGTTTTCCCCGAGAGCAAGACTTCGCCCCGGCCAATGATCGCCATATCGGCGCAGAGGATGCTGATGTCCTCCACGATGTGCGAGGAGAGGATGACCACGGCCTCTTCCCCCAACTCCGACAGCAAGTTGTAAAAGCGATTGCGCTCGGTGGGGTCGAGCCCCGCCGTAGGTGCGTCGACAATGATCAGCTCCGGGTTGCCCAACAGGGCCTGGGCAATACCAAATCGCTGTTTCATCCCCCCGGAGTAAGTACCCAATTTTTTGTGCCGCGCCTCCCAGAGGTTGACCTTCCGAAGAAGGGCCTCTACCTGATCCTTGCGTTCGCCAAGACGGGTGATGCCCTTGAGGTCGGCAATGTGTAGCAGCAATTCGTAGGCGGAGTCCGTCGGGTAAACCCCAAACTCCTGAGGCAGGTAGCCCAGGGTTTGGCGGAGCCGCTCGGGGGCCTGGCTCAGGTCGATATCGCCAAAGGTGATGCGACCACTATCCGCTTCCTGGAGGGTAGCAATCGTTCGCATCAGGGTAGATTTGCCCGCTCCGTTTTGCCCCAGTAAACCAAACATGCCCTTGCCGATGTTCAGGTTGACCTCCTTGAGGGCCCGTACGCCGTTGGAATAAGTCTTGGAAAGATTTTGTATCGTTAACCTCATACTGCTGATTCCTTGTTGGTTATAAAATCGACTGTGTTAGAATCTAAACTTGCCCGTGGCGCCCAGGGTCCGTGGCAGTCCGTAGCCGGCGAAGGAAGAGGTTTGGCTAAAACCAAAGACCCCAAAGCCGTAGCTGTAGTAGACCTCATCCGCCAGGTTTTTGCCCCACAGCGAAAGCTCCAATTTTTGGAAGCGAACCCCCAGGCGGGCATGGAGAAGTCCGTAGGCCTGCTGGACGATGTCGTTTTGGGGGTCAAAAAACATATCGGATTGGAAGAGGTAGTCCGCCCCCGCAAACCACAGCAGGTCGTCCGAGAGGCCCCGTTCGTAACTGATGCTGAGGTTGCCGTTCCACTCGGGAGAATAGGCCTGCCGATTGCCGACGTTGTCGATGCTGCCCCCCGTAAATTGGTCGAGCGCATCGAACTCGGTAATTTCCGTACTGAGGTAACCCAGGTTGGCGGAGAGCTCCAGCCCCCTGGCGGCTAGCCACCTCGTTTCCAGTTCCAAGCCCTGACTGATGGACCGCCCCAAATTGTCGGTGAGTACCAGTACGGAGGTGGGCTGTATGAAGAGGGTGGAGAGTTGTTGGTTTTGCCACTCGATGCGAAAGGTGGTCAGGTTGAGCTGGAGGCGGTCCTGCGCCCAGGAGGTCTTGATGCCCAGCTCGTAGTTCCAGCTAAACTCCGGGTCAAAGGTGTCGAAGGCCGGATCGCTGACGTAGATGTTCACCCCTCCGGGACGGTAGCCCCGGGTGACGTGGCCAAAGGCAAATATCCGATCGGAGGCTCGGTAGGACGCACCAATTTTGGGGGAGAAGGCAGCAAAGGTGGTTTCGTTATTGGCCGCCCGAGCGATCAAGGGGTTGGGGGTATTGGGAAAACTGGGATCGGGCGATAAGATCACATTGTCGGGGGCTTCAAACTCCACGCCCGCTTGCGTATAAAACTCCCGCCCTTCGGCCTCGCTGGTCTCCACCTCGTAACGCAAGCCCGCGAGGATGCTCCACTTGTCGCTGAGCGCATACTCCGCCTGCCCAAATAGCGCAGCCCCCAGCTGACTGCGTTGGGTACTGTTTTCCGCGGTGTAGGCCCCTACACTGTTGGCGGAAAGGGCGGTGTTGAAAACGGGAAACTCAATGTCATCCGTCACCCGGTATAGGAAGGCGCCCCCCACCCAATTGAGCTTGCCCGTGGTGGTGGAATGCAAGCGGATTTCCTCCCCCAGCGATACCGTATAGTTGCTGCCATTGCGGACGTAGCTCAGGTCAAAAGGCGAGAAATCTCCGTCCTCATTGTCGGTCCGTCGATCGGTAATTTGTACACTCGTAATCGCATTGATGGCAAACTTATCCGCTTCGTAGCGAACGTTTAGCGAGTTGCTAAAGGTCTGGGTGTCGTATACGCCTTCCCGGTTGATGTTGATCTCGTAGGGATGATTGGCCTTGAGGGAGTCCACCTGACGGCCCGAGACCAAAAAGCCACCCACGAGTGCGTAGCCCACCACCGAGCGGGTTTCGTAATTGGAGCGTAGGTTTATCGAGAGCTTATCCGTCGGGTAGTAATTTAGCTTGAGCCCACCCGTAAAAGTCTCCCGGTCCAGGAGCTCCCCGCCCCCTTCGATGGCCAGGTTGTTCATATAGCCCCCGCGGTTGAGATAACCGAGGTCGGCCCTTACGAAGAGCTTGTCCTTGAGAAGGGGCAAGCTGAGGCCCCCCGAGGCGTTGATTTGCTCCAGGTTGCCGCCACTGATTTGTACAAAGCCCCGCGGCTGGAGGGAAGGTTTCTTGGTGATGATGTTGACGACCCCACCCAGGGCATTGCGTCCGTAGAGGGTGCCCTGTGGTCCCTTTAGGACTTCAATTTGTTCGACGTCATTCAGGAGGGTGGGAAAGCCGTAGCCACTCACGAGGGGCACATCGTCGATGTAAACCCCCAGGATAGGATTTTGATCGGTGGCGTTGTAAATGCTGCGGATGGCAAAGGTCTGAAAACTGCCCACCCCATCGTCGTAGGTTTTGAAGTTGGCGGTAACGCGATTCAATTCGACCAATTCTTGAATCTGTTTGGTCTCGATTTCTTTAGCGCTAATGGCCGCCATGGTGACGGCCGTCTCTTGTTCTTTTTAAAACCGACCCTTATTGGCGGTGACGACTATCTGGTCCAAACCGGCCGGTACCTGCTCTAGGCTGAGGTCCACCGCGAGAGCCGCCTCCGCGATGGTGAGGGGGACCTGCGCCGTGTGGTATCCGATATAGCTGACTCGAACAAAATAGTCTCCAGCCTCCACGCTATCCAAGCGGTAGGTCCCATCATCGGCGGTTACGGGTCCCCGATTGGTGCCCAGTAGCTCGACCGTAGCGCCCAGCAATGGGGTGTTATCGGTATCGGTGATCGTGCCCGAGAGTTGGGCCAGAAGTTGAGTGCTGGTAAAAAGGCAGGTAGCAATTATGGTAAATTGTAGGGTATTCATATTGATTTGGCTTTAGATCCAGGGTTTTTAATTCCAAACCAAAAGTAGCTGCCAGCTGCCGGGGGGATTGTTCGCCAAACGGAATATTAGATTAGCGAGAGGGAGAAAGGTGCGGTGCAATTCAACGGCACCAAGCTGCTCCAAATCTTTGGATTTCTCCCCAGGCTCCCTAAATTTACCAAACTGCTCAAAAGCTGACTACCCATGAAAACCAGGATCCATCTTTCCGATATTGAAAACATCGTGCTCGAGTCCGTCAATCTGGGCGCCATCCACAATTCCCAGCCGCGGCAACTCGACGAACGGGTGTTTGACCTCAATGGCCACTGCAATGTCTGGTCCTTTAAGGAAATCTTTTTTGAAAACCTACACATCGGATACGGAGGCGTGCAGCTCGGCCAACCCACCCTCATGTATTTCGAAAGCGATATCGAAGCGGTGGAGATGCACTTCAACCTGGCCGGTCATTCCCATACGAACATCAACCAGAACGAGGTAAACGTCACCTTTCGCCCCTTCCAGCACAACCTCACCTACAATCGCCACTTCAAAGGCGATATCCAGTGGAGCGATCCCGTGGGCTGTCAAATCTTCGAGGTGAGCTTTACCCCCAGTTTTCTGGCCCAGTACATGCTCGATGACCACCAATTGTTCCGAAGCTTCAAAAGGCGGATCAGCAATCAGGAGTCCTGTATCTTGTCTACCGAAAATTATCCCATCACCCCCGAAATGTACGGCGTGATTCAACGCATCATCAATTGCAACCGGACCGGGCAGTTTAAAAAAATGCTCATCG
Source organism: uncultured Saprospirales bacterium (assembly GCA_937899855.1). GTDB lineage: Bacteria > Bacteroidota > Bacteroidia > Chitinophagales > Saprospiraceae > CALLVY01. Next base: position 4,694 of record CALCCH010000561.1, read on the forward strand.
AGTCCCACGTCATTGAGCTGCTCATGCTCCAGTTGGAGCAGATCTCCGAGTCGCCCCACTGCCCGGTGACCATCACCAAGCAAAATCAGGAGAAGATATACGCCGTAAAGGAACTGCTGGAAAAAGGCGTGGACCTACCCTTTACCCTGAGCACCCTGGCGCGGGAGGTGGGTACCAATGATTTTACCCTCAAAAAGGGGTTCAAAGAATTATTTGGCGTAACCGTTTTTGGCTATTGGAACCAGCTAAAAATGACCGAAGCCCATAAGCTCCTCATGGAGGGCACCTTTACCGTGTCCGAAATCGGTACCCGGGTGGGCTTTTCCAATTCCCAGAGCTTTGGTACGGCGTTTAAACGCCACTTTGGGTATACCCCGGGCAAGATCAAGCGGGGAGGAGCCCGGGCCTGAGCTTTCAAGACCTTTTTTGGAGAATGACAAGAATCCATTAACGCAACTTAGTTGCGTTAATGGATTTTGCTTATCTTTATTCTCCTTTAATCGCTTTTGCAAAATAGAGCCTCATGAAAAATGACCAAAACTATGATGTGATTATTGTGGGAGGAAGTTACGCCGGGCTTTCCGCCGCCCTGGCCTTGGGTCGCGCTTTGCGCAAGGTTTTAGTGATCGATAGCGGATCACCCTGTAACCGACAGACTCCCCACTCGCACAACTTCATCACCCAGGACGGTGAACAACCCCAGCGCATTGCGGCCAAGGCCAAAGCGCAGGTCCTGAAATACGATTCGGTAAGGTTTTTGAATGATCTGGCCAGCAGTGGACGGCGTACGGACCGTGGCTTTGCGATTACTTCGGGCAGCGATGAAATCTATACCGCCAAGAAACTCATTTTTGCGACGGGCCTCAAGGACCGCATGCCAGCTATGGACGGCTTTTCGGCGTGCTGGGGGATTTCCCTTATTCACTGTCCCTACTGCCACGGCTACGAAGTACGCCACAAAAAGACGGGTATCCTGGCCAATGGAGACATAGCCTTTCACTATGCACAACTCCTCCGCAATTGGACCGCCGACCTGGCCCTTTTTACCAATGGCAAATCAAGCCTCACCCAAGCACAAAGGGAGAAAATCGAACAACACCAGATTCCCATCATCGAAAAAGAAATTAGCCACCTGCAACACGAAAACGGCCAACTTGAGCAAGTCGTTTTCCAGGACCAATCTGCTTTTAGCCTGGAAGCAATGTACGCCCGTCCCGACGCTGAACAGCATTGTAAAATCCCGGAGCAGTTGGGTTGCGAGCTGACGGAAAAGGGGCTAATCAAAGTGAATACTTCCCAAAAAACATCGGTGGATCACATTTTCGCTTGTGGCGATAGTGCCAGCCCGCTCAGAGCGGTCGCTCATGCTGTTGCCACGGGCAATATTGCGGGGGCGGTCTCGAACGGTGAGCTGACTGCGGAAGCATTCTGAAAAGGAAAAGCGGTTGGTCAGACTGTGGCTCCCAGTAGCCACCCGATCCCTCCTGCTCCTAAAGAGCGCCGTTTTTGGATGGAAAAACCAGGGGAAAAGGCTATTTTTATCGGCGATTGTGCAATCCACTATTAGCTCAAATACCTATCCATGAAACCAAGCCAATACCTTTCGCTGATCCTCTGCCTCCTCCTGACGGCCTGCACCTCCGAGCAGCAGACCAAGGACGCCACCACCGCTCCGGCGGTCGCGCTGGGGCAATTGGGAAACGGCTTTACCCTCAGTCCCACCACCCAAGCAAAATTTGACGAAGGCCTGCTGCTCCTGCACAATTTTGAATACGAAGATGCCCTGCTGGCTTTTGAGGCCGCTACCGCCCTGGATAGTACGCAGGTGCTGACGCACTGGGGCGAGGCGATGTGTCATTACAAGGCCCTGTGGCGATTGCAAAATACGGACCAGGGAAAGGCCATCGTCGCTCGACTGGGAGATACCAAAGCAGCGCGGCTGGCCGCCATTGCGGATCCGCTGGAAAAGGACATGTGGGAAATGGTGGAAATCATGTACGGAGCGGGCAACTTTAAAGATCGGAATCAGCAGGTCAAAGACCACCTAGCGGCCCTACACGAGCGGTATCCCCAGCACCAGGAAATTGCGGCCTTCTACGCCCTGTCCCTCATCTGGGCTACCGAGGAATACGGCGACGGCAGCGAAGACCTGAGACTGGCCGCCTCCATCGCGGATGGCATTATCGCCGTCAATCCGCTGCACCCCGGGGCCCTACACTACAAAATCCACGCCCTGGATGGCCCCACCTCGGCCCGCGATGCGCTCGATGCCGCCGATGCCTACGCCAAGGTCGCTCCCGCCGCCGCCCACGCCCTGCACATGCCTTCCCACATCTACCTGGCCCTCGGCGCTTGGGAAGGCGTGGTCCAATCCAACCAAGCCTCCTACGAGGCCAGCGTCCAACGGATGATCGACCAGCAATTGGACGATGGGGCCCGCGGCTACCACTCCCTGGCTTGGTGGCACTACGGCTTGTTGCAGCAGGGCAAGTACACCCAAGCCGAACAACTCTTAAACGACATGCTCACCCACGTTCCCAAGGACCCGACCAAAGGGGCCCGTGGCTACTTGCTCGGTATGCAGAGCCGACAATTGGCGGAAAGCGGCCCGGTCCAGGGGGAGACCCCACTGGACTTGGAGATCAAGGTCGACGACATCGGCATCGTCGCCAAAGCGGTCCGCAGTTTTGTGAGGGCCCAGGTGGCCTTTCAAAACGAAGACCCCCAAACCATTGCGGATGAGATTGATTGGCTGTCTACCAAGACTTACCTGGACTCCCTCAACATTACGACTTCCAGCATTGCCATGTGCGCCGCCGGAAATAGCCGCTACGCCCCCACGGAGAATTCCATCAAGGTGGCCCGGGTGATGATCCACCAGATGAAAGGCCTGGCCGCCCTGCTGGCCGGGGATGAGTCCGCCTTCGAAGCCCAGATGAAGGCGGCGACGGAATTGGAAGATCGCACCAATTTTCCCACCAGTCCACCCCGCATCTCCAAGCCCTCGTTTGAGCAGTACGGGGAGTGGCTACTAGAGAAT
>CALCCH010000562.1 GCA_937899855.1 uncultured Saprospirales bacterium
GGATCGGTGCTGCTCTGGCCGTCGCCAAAGTCCCAGGAGTAGGTGGTGGCGTTGGTCGAGGTATTGGTAAGGGTGATGGTGGAGCCGCTGGTGAGGGCCGTAAATTGGGCCAGGGGGGACGGTAGGACTTGGAGGCTGACGACCTGGGTGGGGAGGGCTCCAAAACAAGCGTTGCTGACACTGGCCCGTAGCTGGAGGCCGTCTTGTGTGAGCGTCACGGGATCGATGATGAGGGTAGCGCTTTGGCTACCGCTGATGTTACCGCCATCGCTGAGGGGCTGAAAACCCGAGCCCGAATCGGCTTCCCAGACGTAGCTCAGGTCGGTGCCGGTGGCGAGGAGGTCAAAGCTTACGCGATCGCCTTCGCAGGCGATCTGAGCCTGGGGTTGGCTGACGATGCTGAGGGCTTCGCTGGGGGTCGTACCTTCAGCGATGTTGATCCGGTCGGTCCGGGAACCACTGCTGCCTGCTTGGGCCGCGGTGCGGCTATCGGGACAAGCACTGGAATTGCGACTCACGCCCGGGTCGCCCCCACCAACGAGCAGTTCGAAGCCAGCGGGTGGTGGCATCAACTCGGGCATATCGATCACCCCGCCGGAGCCGGCCCCACCCGGCCCGTGACAACGATCCCGATTGAGGTTGTCGACCGAGGCCCCATTTCCCCCCAAGGCCTCCATCCGCAAATCGCCACCGATATTAAAGTCCATGACGTCCAGCACGCAATGCCCCGCCGCGCCACCACCGCCACCACCGTCGCCCTGGGCTCCCAAAGCGTCGGCCCCATTGGTACGGATGACCGTGGTGGTCCCCGGGGCGATCAATAGCTGCTGGGCTTGGACCAAAATAATTCCGCCACCATTCCCCCCATTTGAGCTGCGGTTGTTGTTGCCGTGCCCCGCACCACCCCCACCGCCCAGGTAAAGGCGACGCCCCGCAGGATCGTCCGGCAGGGCCCGTCCGCCCAACCCCGGATGATCGCCCTGGCAACCAAACAGGGAAGGCTCGCGGTTGGTACCTCCCTCACCACCTCGGGAGAAGAGCGCTCCCCCGCCCCCACCGGAGTTGTGGTCGTTGCCCCCACCCCCACCGTTGGCCTGCGGGCCCTTACCCGCTTCCCGGTTGGGAATGTAGGCGGCGATGCCTTCACCTTTGGCCGCCGCCCGCCAGCTGTCGAAGGAATAGTAGTAGTCGTTTTGTTGGATGACCCAGGTACAATTATTGGGCAGGTTGGAAACGGCCGTTCCACCGCGAAAGCCGATACCGGTTGCATCGATGGTGCCGCTGGACAGGATTTCGAGGGTATTTTCGATTTCGAGGGCGATGATGCCTCCGGTCTGGCCATTCCAGGGCTGTCCGAGCAGGGGCGCCGTAATTCGTGCCGAGGCGTGGCTGGCGATGCGCACCAGCTGGACGCGGCCGTTAATATCGTAATCGTGGAGCAGGGCGTTTTCGAGAAAGATTTCCTCTCCTGCGATGGAGGCGATGGTCCCTTTTTCGTGAAACCCGGTACGGCCCAGATCGGTGACGGTCCCAAAATCGGCATTGTCACCACTGGAGATTTGGGCCCCCTGCATTTGAATGAGCAGGACGCGATCGCCGGTTTGGAAGCCCGTGACTTGATCGAGGCGGAGGCTGTTGAGACAGGGATCGATATCGAGGACGGCGGCGTACTGGTTGACGATACCGAAGAGGTCGGTTTGGGCGGTACCAAGGTTGGTAAAAAGCAGACTCAGTAGTAGAGAGAGTAGCGATGGTCTCATGAGGGGACGTAGATTGGAGTCGACTGCGGATCGACCGGGTTTTGGGAATGTAAACAGGCTACGGGATGAACAGTTCTACGTGAGTGGGAACGAAAATACGCAATTCTGCGCAGGGAGACAAAAAATCAGCAGTCCCACGGGTGAGGGGCTGCTGATCTAAGGGTTTTGAGTTTCATACACTCAATAATTCCATTGATGTGCTTATCTACTTTAACGCGCGAGGCCTCCCGTTCGCTGGTTCGAATTATTTTTTAGTTCAATTTTACGTAATACCGGGGCGGGCTGATCAAAAAGTATTACCTTTGTGGCTCGTTAAAAACCCGTCGCTTGTTTCGTTCAAGTTAAGCGGGCATG
>CALCCH010000563.1 GCA_937899855.1 uncultured Saprospirales bacterium
GGGCAGACCAGGGGGTAAACGATGACGTTGGTGCTGCAGGGAGCGTGAAAACCGGGGATGAGGTCGACGTAATCACAGGCGGTGATTTCGACGAGGGCCGGTTCGTCCTCTCCGGGTGCGGGGGGAATGATGGGGATCACGATGGAAAATTCGCTGTCGAATTCTTCACTGGTGGTGTAGCACAGCAGGGGATTATCGGGGCTAGGGGCGGCGTTGGCGGCGGGTTGGATGAGGTCAAGTCCATCTTTGGGACCGGTGTAGGCTCCGAAGGCGGTATCCAGGGCGTTGTTGTTGGCGCCCAGCCACTGTTTGAGGATGGAGATAAACACCTTGCGGTAGTCGATGTTGTTGGTATCGGTCACCACGGGAGCGCCCTGGTTATCGATGGTCGTCACGTCGATGGCCGGGCCACTGACCCCGGCCTTGATGTTATTGGGGTCCCCAAAGACCAGCATCGGGGCTAGGGTACCGTGGTCGGTCCCGTTGCTATTGTTGCTGATAAACTTCCGGCCAAACTCCGAGAAAGTCACGATCAAGCAGCGGTCCATCAAGCCCAGGTTCTCCAAGTCCTGCATAAAGTTGTTCACCGATTCCGACAGGTGATCCAGCAAATTGGCGTGGTTGCCCACCTGGTTGACGTGGGTATCAAAACCCGTCATTTCCACGAGGAACAACTTGGTGCGCGATCCGCCGTTGACCAAGCGCGCCACCGTCTTGAGCTGGCGCCCCAAATCGTAACTGCCGTAATCCACCGTACTGTTACTACCGTTGGCAAAAACGTCGGTGATGCGTTGGCCGTAGGCCGCCGTATCGAGGTCGAGCTGCTTCATGTAATCGGCGCGCTGGAAGCAGTGGAGGTTTTCAAAAAACTCACTACTGATCCCGTATTCGGAAAGCAGGGTGTAGTAGCCGCTGTTATCTAGGGTTGGCATGTTGATGGCCTTGAGGTGCTCGGATTGGGTGTGAAAGCCGAGGGAGGGGTTCTTACTCTTCATGTGGATGCCAAGTGGATCGGGCATAAACGTGGTGGGAACGCCCCCGTAGCCATCGAAGATGTATTCGAGGTACCTCCCCATCCAACCTTCCTGTAGGGTTTGGTTATTGCCATCACCTCCGGTTAGCCACAAGTCCGTCGCTTTGAAGTGGGAGCGGTTCATGATCGGGTAACCCACCGATTGGATGATGTTGACCGACCCCGCATTACAACGATCGCGGATGGCTCCCATGCTGGGGTGCAGGCGAATATCGCTGTAAGCACTTTCCGTGCTACTGAGCAAGGTATTGGGTTGGAGGTAGACGTCGGGGCGGCTCTGTACGTAGTAGGAATCGTATTCGGGGCGGATGATGGTGTTCAGACCATCGTTGGCCCCGCGCAGTTGGATCATGACCAGAAAGCGGTCGCGAATGGTGTCGCAGTCGAGGGCGCTGAAGAGGCCGAGGCTGCTAAAGGTACTCACCATGGTGGAGTTGAGGGCAAAGGGTGCCGACAACAGGGGCATGGAGAGTCTAAAAAAGTCACGTCTTTTCATTGGACTATATTTTTGGCGGCAATTCCCACGGTCCCACTACCGTCGGCGGGACTTGGGATTTACCGAAACGCGCTAGTGATTAAAAATTATTTCAATTGGAACTCGTGGGCGGACAGCACCGCCACCACCAGGGCACGGAGGTGGGGCTCGCCGGCCGTGGCATTCCCACTGGTTTTGTAATTGTTCCACTCAATCATCCAGTTGATCGGGCTGAGGTTGTCGAGGAAGATGTCCTTGATCAAATTGCGGCGATCGGTCGAGATGGCTTGGGGAAAAAGACACAGCGTTTTGTCCAGAATGACGTCGGCGTTGCTGACGTCGATCCCGGGCAAGGCATCCAGGTAGTCGGCGTAGGCGACCGCATCGATGCTGGTGTGGAGATTGGGAAAGATATTCGAGTCATTGACCCACTTTTGCCCCAGTCCAAAACGGGTGGGAATCGTACCGGGGGTGTACCAGTTGCGATCGAAAATGGGCTCCTGGTAATAGGGGGGATACCCCGCCACGCTGGGTGGCCCAAACAGGATCATGCCCGCATTCTGGCCAAAGGAATTGAACAGATAATTGGTCCCAAAAAAGCGGAAGTGTTTGTAGACGTCTACCTTGTCGGGCGTGTTGAAATCGATGTCGGGCAGGTCGGAGCGAAAAAAGCTGATCGCTTCGGTCAACATCTCCAGGGGCGACTTGATGAGGTTGCCATTGGCGTGGTTGGGGTCCGCATTACAGATGCTGTAAAAGTGAGCGCTCTTGAGCATTTTTTTGAGCGTAGCAATATAGTCGTAGTTATTGGCGATCAAGTCGTTGGCGACTTCCTGTATAAAGGCCGGATCGAGCTCGATGGAAAAGAAGAAACGGTACAGCTTGGTCGCGTAATTGAGCGCGGTAGCGGGCTGGTGGAAAACCATCTCGATGAAGTTGTCGAGCTCTTCATCCATATCGACACCGGTGACCGGATTATTGGGACCGACGAATTTGTTGCTAAAGGTCTTGACACCGGGGAAATGGGTACTGGGGAAAGCGGTACCGGAGTAGATCCCGGTGTCGGGGTCGATGTCGCTGAGGTTGCGCCGATCCTTGGTCGAGAAGCCGGAAAGGACCTTGGCCGCCACGGTGATGTCGGCTTCGGTGTAATTGTCGTATTCTCCCGGTGCGATTTGGTCGCCACGGCCGATGGTAAAGAGTTCGAGAAATTCGCGAGCGTAGTTTTCGTTGAGTCCACTCTCGTCGACGCCGTTGTAAATGTTCTGCCGATTGTTCAGATAGCCCAGCATGAGGTTATCGAGCGTAATTTTTCGGGCGATGGTCTTGAGTCCAACGTTGCTCCCCCCCTGGCTTTCGGTACACCAATTGAGCAGGCGCACGTGATCGTAGAGGTAGCGCGAGACGTCCCGGGTGAGGTTTTGTCCCATCCCACTGATGCTGAGGCCTTCGTGGGAGGTGGTAAAGGTGGTGTGGAGGAAAAAGGCCACTTTGTGGTGGGCCGTATTGTCGAAGATGGCGTTGCGGAGCCACCAGACCGTGACGGCGCGGCGTTTGTTGGTCTCGTAGTTGTTGGAGTCGCTGTTGTCGATCCAGTCGTCGATGGAGTCTCCGCTCTGGTGCGCGTAGAGGGGTTTGACCATGTAGGGCGCTGGGGCGGCGGTATCGAAAAGTAAATCGACGGCCTGGTCGGCGGTGAGGGCGGCCAGTTGTTCGATGCGTTCTTTGGACATGTGGAAGGAGCTGCGACGCAGCAAGTGCCCCGCGAGGAGGGGTCCCAGCACTCCCGTTTGTTGAACCGCCAAAGACGCCATGGCAAGGGTATGGGTATGGCTTAGCATAATTGCGTATGGATTTGTGGAGTGAGGAAATTATTGCTGCTTCAGGATTTCGATTTCTTCCTGGAGTTGAATGATGTAGAGGCTGAGTTCTTCCACCTTCTTGAGTAAGAGGTGGTTCATGTCACCGAGGTCTACCCCCCCCGTATCGGCCAGTTCCTGAGCCGAAGGTATTTCGGGCAGGTGGCGGTGCTGGGCAACGTACTGCTTCAACTCGGTGATGCTCATCAACTCGTAGTCGGGATCAAATACGTAATCGGGCCAGTTTTCGGACAATTGGCCGCGCACCTCTTCCGCCATTACCTTGCCATCAACGGCCAGGGTGTAACCAAAGGGAACGTTTTTGGTATTGATACCCACCCGATCGCCGCGGAAGTCGCCGTAGATCAGGGGCACTTCCTTGTCCGAGTTTTCGATGTAGAGCTGGTTGGACCCCGTTTCGTAAAAGCCCGCCCGGTAACCGAGAAAGATATTGCCCGTCCCCCCAACGTTTTTGGTACCGGCCTCCGCACCGAGGAAGACGTTGTAGCTCCCCCCCGTTTTGACGTAGCCCGCCCGTTTGCCCAGCATGGTATTATCCGTACCCTCCACGAAGGAATAACCCGACTGATGACCAATCATGGTGTTGCCATTCTCATTTCCCATATTCTGCGCCGCACCGTAGCCCAGGGCCACGTTGGCCCCACCCGATGAGGTCGTGAAGCCCGCCCGGACCCCCACAAATACATTGCCCTTGGCCAATTCCATATTATTGCCACTCTGCACCCCCACGCAGGTATTGTTGGCACTGCCCCCACCGACGTAACCACTCTGCACCCCGATGTAAGTGTTGTTGCTACCGCTCTCCTGTTTGTACCCCGCTTGGGTCCCAAAAAAGCTGTTGTTGTCGCCCGCCACATCGTAGCGGCCCGCCTGATGACCGACGTAGGTATTGTTCTTGGCCGACGCCGACGCGTTTTGCCCCGCTTCCTGGCCGTAGTAACTGGCCGCCACCCCCAGGGTACCGGCGTTGGTTCCAAAAGTGGTAACCTGTGCGGACAAACCGACTACCACAAAAGTGCATAGCAGAAAAGGAAATAGATTTTTCACGGTAAAAAAATTTTAGGTTGAGAAATAAAATGTCAGCCCTAGCACGGGCCACTGGGCAATTCCTCCAAACGGAGCAATAGCCGATCAGCCCTAAGTCTAAGTTAGGATCAAGCAAAAACCCATAGCAAGGTGACCAGATGAAGCGCGTTCACCCAGCCCGCCAAGCGGGTTAATGTATTTGAAGCAATTGGTTAATTGTGATTACTCAATGGTCATGATGATCGAAGATCACCGGATAAAGAGCTAATGTGTTTGGAATGGTAGAGATAACTGTAAGCAATAACAGAACGATACTAACTTAGGGCTTTTTTGTGGGTATTACAAGTTCGGATGACATTTATTTTACATTTCAGGCACTCCCTTCAGTTGACCAAATTACGTAATAGCGCTGTTGAAATACGGTCCCTAAAAGGGGCCACGAGCCTTGGTAGCGCCTCCCCAGCGTCGGACCAGTACCCCTAAGGAATATTCAAAATCTTGTGCGTCTGAATGCTCAGTTTCCACTGGGGGTGGCGCAAGCAGTATTGGAGGGCAGCCTGGGTGTTTTCCTCCGTGCGGTGACCGTCCATCGGCTGGAGGTAGAAGTGTTCAAAATCCAAATCCGCGTAGCGTTCTGGTTCGGCGCCCACCTGGGGGAAAACCAGTTTGAGTTCGTGCCCGTGCTGGATGGCGATTTCCGTATTGGCCTTGGGGCTCATACAAATCCAGTCGATATTGGGTGGGGGAGCGATGGTACCATTGGTTTCGACGGCCACTTCAAAATCCAGGGCGTGAAAGGCGGCCACCAGGGCGGTGTCCAGCTGGAGCAGGGGCTCGCCTCCCGTACAGACCACGTAGGGCACGCTACTCTTGGCCCCCACTGGCCAGAAATCCGCCACCCGTTGCGCCAGATCTTCCGCCGTCGCAAAACGTCCCCCATTGATGCCATCCGTCCCCCAGAAGTCGGTATCGCAAAACTTACAGATGGCCTTGTGCCGGTCCTGCTCGCGACCACTCCACAGGTTGCAACCCGAGAAGCGACAAAAGACCGCCGGTCTTCCGCTCTGTGCCCCCTCGCCCTGCAAGGTGTAGAATATTTCTTTGACTTTGTAAGCCGCCATATCAAGCCTTCCTGGCAATTAATACGTGATAATCAAAAATCCGCTCCCTCCGGTAGCAGACACTCCGCTCAATTCGCAAGCCCCGGCGGGTCAGCATCGCCTGGTACTCCGCCAGGTCGTACTGGTGGGGATGGAGAATGTCGCCGGGCAGGGTCCGAAAGAGGTACTTGAGCCCCCAGTAATTGTGGGCGTCGATCGACAGGATCAGGTAGCCTTCCCGGTGCGTCGCCGCCACCAAACGGTCCAAACATCGGTCCAGTTGGGCCACGTGGTTGATGGCATTCAAACAAAAAACGTAGTCGCAGGGTTTCGTTAGAGATAAATCTTCGAGCGCACAGGGGAGAAAGCGTACCCCGGGGTAATTGGCGGGCTCAAAATGGTCCAGTTTGTGGGTGTATTGATCGAGTAGGGGATCGCAGGCGATGACCTCGTGCTGGGGAAAGTGGAGGAAAATCCCGGCGGGGCCACAGCCCGCGTCGAGGATGCGGGCTCCGGGCGGGGGCGCCAGGGCGCAGCGCTGGAGGAATTCGCGCCAGTAGGCCCGTTTCCAGTTCAGGTATTCGCCGACGGGACGCTGGCGCAAATAGTTTTGCCACCAGCGGATTTCGGCCCGCTGCGCGATCTGCCAACGCCATTTTTTTGTTGTACTGCTCATGTTGAATGTCGGCCCCAAAGGTAGGGCATCCCTGGGCAAAAGCGTAACTTTAATCCGATGATATTAGCGGAAGGCACCAAAGTAGAATTGAAATTTACCGGCGATCGGGGCGTAGTCACCGACCTGCTGGAGCACGATATGGTAATGGTGCTGCTCGACGACGGCGACGAAATTCCCGTCGCCACGGGGGACCTGATCCGACCCGACGAAAGCCTCCAACTGGGGCCCCGGGTCAACGCCAAGCTGCTCACCCTCCCCCCCTAACCCAGTCCCTACCCAACGGGTGGCCTGCCCGAAGCCGACTCGCAGTACACCATCCTCCGCAGCCGGGGCATCCAACTGGCCTTCCTCCCCCACGGCCTCCCCGACGGTACCACCCCCTACTTCGAAATCTTCCTCCTCAACGATACCCCCTACTCCGCCCTCTTTACCTTCCAACTGAGTAGCAAACAACAAAGCCAGCGCCAAATCAATGGCAAACTGGACTCCGTGTCGGCCTTTCCACTCGGCCAGATGCCCTTTGGCATGCTCAACGACCTGCCCGAAGCCCGGGTCGAAATCTGGCAAATTACCACCCAGGGTACGGGCAAAGCCCTGCGCCGGACCCTAAAAATTCGCGCCAAGCAGTTTTTTAGCAAGGTCATCACCGCCCCCATCCTCAACAAGGCCGTTCACCACTACGTCCTCTTCGATTCCTTCGACTCCCAAGGCCCCTCCGAAGCCCACGAAGACCTCAAGGCCTATACCCGCCGGCACGCCCCTCCCCTTCCGCAAGACGGTGCCACCGCCAGCTCCCGCTCCCGCGACCTCTACGAATACGCCTCCTTCGATTCCGAAATCGACCTGCACATCGAAGAGCTGACCGACAAGGACATCCGCCGACTGCACAATGCCGAAATCCTACGTATCCAACTGCGGGCCTTCGATGCCTACCTCGACCGCGCCCTCAGCGTTGGCGTCGATCGGGTCTTCGTAATCCACGGCCTGGGCAAAGGCAAATTGCGCAACGAGATTGCCACCCGCCTCCTCAAACATCCCGAAGTCAAGACCTTTAAAAACGATTACCACCCCAACTACGGCTACGGAGCAACGGAAGTCATTTTCCAACGGCGCTAAATGCGCCCCCCCCCACTAGCGATTCCACTGCCACACCAAGCCAAAGTAAATCGACCGCAATTGGTAGTAATCAAAATCGTAGCTGCGGTAGTCCGCCCGGTAGAGGACCTCGCGTTGGTTGCGCGTATTGAGCAAGTTGTTGACGGATAAGAAGGTCGTCAGGGCCCAGGTCTCAAAGCGAAAATAACGACT